>NZ_JBHYVB010000363.1:0-5982 GCF_042750115.1 Streptomyces sp. NPDC059455 | reverse complement strand
CTCGACTTCGGCGACGGCACCCCGGCCCTCACCCAGCCCCTGTCCGCGGGCCAGGCAACGACCACACACACCTACACCGACACCACCGGCAGCCCCTACACCGTCACCGCCACCTACAACGGCGACACGAACTTCACCGCCTCCACGGGGACGGACCTCCAGTCGGTGGGGCAGTCCTCGACCGCGACCGCCGTGTCCTCCGCACCCGACCCTTCGGCGGTGGGCGAGCCCGTGGCCGTCACCGCCACGGTCACGGCGGTCTCCCCGGGGGCGGGAACGCCAACGGGCACCGTCACCCTCGACTTCGGCGACGGCACCCCGACCCTCACCCAGCCCCTGTCCGCGGGCCAGGCAACGACCACACACACCTACACCGACACCACCGGCAGCCCGTACGCCATCATCGCCACCTACAACGGCGACACGAACTTCCTGACGTCCCTCGGCACCGACTCGCAGACCGTCCAGCCGGCCGCCACCGCGACCGCCGTGACCACCGCGCCCGACCCCTCGACGGTGGGCGACCCCGTGACCTTCACCGCCACGGTCACGGCGGTGCCACCCGGCGCGGGCGCCCCCACCGGGACGGTCACCTTCGACCCCGGGGACGGCACCCCGCCCCTCACCGCGCCCCTCTCCGGCGACACCGCGACCGCCACGTACACCTACACCGACACCGCGGGCAGCCCCTACACGGTCACCGCCACCTACCACGGCGATGTCGATTTCACCGCGTCCAGCGGCACCGACATCCAGACCGTCGAACCGGCCACCACCGCCACCGCCCTGGCCTCCGTGCCCGACCCGTCCAGCGTGGGGCAGTCCACGACGTTCATCGCGAAGGTCACCCCCGACACCCCGGGGGCCGGTTCGCCCACGGGCACGGTGACGTTCGAGTTCAGCGACAGCACGCCGCCCGTCACGGCGCCCGTGACCGGCGGCACGGCCACGGTGGCCCACACCAACCCGGAGTCGGCGACCACGTACACGGCCACGGCCACCTACAGCGGCGACACCAACTTCCAGCCGTCCTCGGCGGCGGACAGCCATCAGGTCGTCCATGGCGTGTCGGCCACGGTGGTGACCGCCTCGCCGTCCCCCTCGGTGACCGGCGAGACGGTGACCTTCACCGCGACCGTCGCGGCCGCGCCCCCCGCCTCCGGCACCCCGACCGGCACGGTCACCTTCGACTTCGGCGACGGCACCGCGCCCCTCGCCCTCCCCCTCACCGGCGGTTCGGCGACCACGGATCACGCCTACACCACCGCGGTCGGCAGCCCGTACACGGTCACCGCCACCTACGACGGCGACGCCAACTTCGTGGCGTCCGTCGGCACCAAGCTCCACACCGTCGACCCGGCCGCGACCGCCACCACGATCACCGCCACGCCCGATCCGTCCGTCACGGGCGAGCTGGTCACGGTCACCGTGGCCCCCACCGGGCCCGGCGCGGGCACTCCGACCGGACCGGTCACCATCGACTTCGGCGACGGCACCCCGCCGGTCACCGCCCAGCTCGTGGCCGGTTCGGCCACGGTCACGCATGCCTACGCCAGCACGGCCGGCAGCCCCTACACCATCGCGGCCGAGTACGGCGGCGACGCCGACTTCGCCCCGTCCGAGAACACCCTCGTCCACGCCGTCGCACCGGCCGCGACCACCACCGTCGTGACCTCGTCACCGACTCCGTCGGCGGTGGGCCAGACCGTCACGCTGATCGCGCGGGTGGCGCCGGTGCCGCCGGGCGCGGGCGCGCCGACCGGCACCGTGACCTTCGACTTCGGCGACGGCACCACGACCGCCACCACGCCGGTCGCCAACGGTGTGGCCACGACGACGCACGCCTACATCTCGACCGCCGGCAGCCCGTACACCATCACCGCCACCTACAGCGGTGACGACAGCTTCGCCACCTCCACCGGCACCACCGTCCAGCAGGTGGAGACGAACGTCTCCGCCACCGCGACGACGGTGAGCACCACCCCGGACCCGTCCGTCATCGGCGAGGCGGTGACCGTCTCCGCGACCGTGACGGTCCTCCCGCCCGCCGCGGGCACCGCCACCGGCACCGTCACCTTCGACTTCGGCGACGGCAGCACGACCGTCACCGTCCCGCTCACCGGCGACACGGCGACGACCAGCCATGCCTACGCCTCCACCGCGGGCAGCCCGTACACGATCATCGCCACCTACAGCGGGGACGACGACTTCACCGGGTCGACCGGGCTGGACATCCAGACGGTCACCCCGGCCTCGTCGTCCACGACGCTGAGCTCCGCGCCGAATCCGTCCGTGACCGGCCAGCCGGTCACCTTCACCGCGACCGTGGCGTCGGGGCAGCCGGGCGCGGGGACCCCGCCCGGCACGGTGACCTTCGACTTCGGCGACGGCACGCAGGCGGTCCGGGCGCCCCTCACCGGCGGAACCGCGATCGCCGTCCACGCCTACCCGGGCACCGCGGGCAGCCCGTACACCGTCACCGCCACCTACGACGGGGACGTGAGCTTCACCGGATCCACGGACACCCTCACCCAGACCGTGGACCCGGGGGCCACCTCCACCACCGTCTTCTCCTCGCCGGACCCGTCCCAGGTCGGCCAGCCCGTGACCGTCACCGCCAACGTGGCGGTCGTCGCCCCGGGTTCGGGCACCACCACCGGAACCGTCACCTTCGACTTCGGCGACGGCACTCCGCCGGTCACCGCCCCCAGCGTGGCCGGAGTGGCGGCGGTCACCCACGCCTATCCGGGGACGTCCGGCAGCCCGTACACCATCAGCGCCACCTACGGCGACGACGGCGACTTCGCGCCCTCCACCGGCACCGACGTCCACACCGTCCATCCGTCCTCGACCACCACCACGGTGACCGCCGATCCCGATCCGTCGGTGGCGGGCCAGGAGACGACCATCACGGCGACGGTCGCCCCGGTGCCGCCGGGGGCCGGGGTGCCGTCCGGCGCGGTCACCTTCGACTTCGGCGACGGCACGCAGGCGGTCGACGTGCCCCTGACCGGAGGGGCCGCCATCCTTACGCACACCTACACGAGCAGCCTCGGCAGCCCGTACACGATCACCGCGACATACGGCGGCAGCGACGACTTCCGGTCCTCGGTGGACACCGAGCCGCAAACGGTCCTGCAGTCCGCGACGACCACCACGGTGAGCGCCGCGCCGGAGCCGTCCGTCGTGGGCCGGCCGGTCTCCTTCACGGCGACCGTGGCGGCCGTGGCACCGGGCGGGGGCTCGCCGACCGGGACGGTGACGTTCGACTTCGGCGACGGCAGCACCCCGGCCGCGACCCCGGTCGTCGACGGCCTGGCGACGGCCGTGCACGCCTATACGACCGCGGCGGGCAGCCCGTACCCCGTCACCGCCACCTACGGCGGCAGCCCCGACTTCACGGGCTCCGGCGACCTCGTCACCCACTCCGTCGGCCGGGCCCTCACCACGACGGCGGTGGTCTCGGCGCCGGATCCGTCGGTGGCGGGCCAGCCGGTGACCATCACCGCCACCATCGCGGCCGTCGCACCGGGAGCCGGAACCCCCACCGGCACCGTCACCTTCGACCCCGGCGACGGCACCCCGGCCATCACCGCGCCCATGACCGCGGGCGTGGCCACCGTCACCCACACCTGGGCCGACACCTCGGGCAGCCCGTACACCATCACGGCGAACTACGGCGGCGACGCCGACTTCACCGCCTCCACCGGCACCGACACCCACACCGTCGCCCCGGCTTCCACCGACACCGATGTGGCCTCCTCGCCCGTTCCCTCGGTGACGGGCCAGCCGGTGACCATCACCGCCACCATCGCGGCCGTCGCACCGGGAGCCGGAACCCCCACCGGCACCGTCACCTTCGACCCCGGCGACGGCACCCCGGCCATCACCGCGCCCATGACCGCGGGCGTGGCCACCGTCACCCACGCCTACACCGACGCCTCCGGCAGCCCGTACACCATCACCGCCACCTACGACGGCGACGCGCACTTCCTCACATCCCTCGGCACCGACACCCAGACCGTGGGCCGCGCCTCGGCCACCATCGCCGTCAGCGATCTTCCGGAGCCGTCGGTCACGGGCCAGCCGGTGACGTTCCTCGCGAGGGTGGCGCCGGTCGCGCCGGGCGCGGGCGCGCCCACGGGCACGGTGACCTACGACTTCGGCGACGGTACGCAGACGGTCGACGTCCCGGTGACGGACGGTGTGGCGACGGCCGCGCACACCTACGCCACCGCGGCGGGCAGCCCGTACACGGTCACCGCCACCTACGGCGGGGACGCCCACTTCATCGGCTCGGTGAACACGGAAACGCATAGCGTCGAGCGGGCGTTGTCGACGACGACGGTGGACTCCTCGCCCAATCCGTCGGTCACCGGCCAGCCGGTGACCGTCACCGCCACCATCGCGGCCGTCGCACCGGGAGCCGGAACCCCCACCGGCACCGTCACCTTCGGCTTCGGCGACGGGACGGGGGCCGTCACGGCGCCGGTCACCCGCGGGGTGGCGACCACCATGCACGCCTATCCGATCGCCTTCGACAGTCCGTACACCATCACGGCGGACTACAGCGGCGACGCCGACTTCACCGCGTCCACCGGCACCGCCACCCAGACCGTGAACCCGGCCGCGACCATCACCACGGTGACCTCGACCCCCGACCCCTCGGTAGCCGGTCAGGCGGTGACCATCGGCGCCACCGTCGCACCGGCCGTACCGGGGGACGGCATCCCCACCGGCACCGTCACCTTCGACCCCGGCGACGGCACCCCGGCCGTCACCGCGCCGCTCGCCGACGGGGCGGCGAGCATCACCCACGCCTACCCGAGCACCTCCGGCAGCCCGTACACCATCACCGTCTCCTACAGCGGCGACGCCGACTTCACCGCCTCCACCGGAACCGACACCCAGACGGTCGGTCAGGCGGCCTCCGCCACTGCCCTGGTCACCTCTCCGGACCCGTCCGTGGCGGGCGAGCAGGTCACCTTCACCGCCAGGGTCTCCGCCGCGGCCCCGGGGACGGGCGGCCCGACCGGCACGGTGACCTTCGACTTCGGCGACGGCACGCCGACCGCCACCGCATCGGTCAGCGGCGGGGTGGCCACCGTGGCCCACCCCTACGCGACCTCGGTCGGCAGCCCCTTCACGGTCACCGCCGCCTACAGCGGCGACGCCGACTTCGCGCCCTCCACCGCCACCGGGACGCACACGGTGTCGGTGAGCGCCGCCACCACATCGACCACCCTGACCTCCTCCCCGGACCCCTCGGTGACCGGCCGGGCGGTGACCTTCACCGCGACCGTGGCGCCGACCCCGCCCGGTGCCGGGGTGCCCACCGGCACGGTGACCTTCGACTTCGGCGACGGCACGGCGACCGCCACGGCGTCGCTCTCCGCCGGGGTGGCGACCGTGGTCCACTCCTACACGACCGCGGTGGGCAGCCCGTACACGGTCACCGCCACCTACAGCGGGGACGTCAACTTCAGCTCCTCCGCGGGCACGGACCCCCAGACGGTCGCCCCGGCGTCCACGACCACGACGGTGTCCTCCGCGCCCGATCCCTCCGTGGTCGGGCAGCCGGTGGCCCTCACGGCGACGGTGGCCCCCATCGCCCCGGGGGCGGGGGTGCCGACCGGCACCGTCACCTTCGACTTCGGCGACGGCTCCCCGGTCGCGTCGGCCCCGCTGGCCGGCGGGGTGGCCACGATCAGCCACACCTATACGAGCGCCGGCGGCTTCACGGTGACCGCCACCTACGACGGCGGCCCCAGCTTCCTCTCGTCCAGCGGCACCGACGCCCGGACCGTGAACCAGGCGGCCACCACGACGGCGGTGGTCTCCGCGCCGGATCCCACGGTCAGCGGCCAGCCCGTCACCCTCACCGCGACGGTGGTGCCGAGCGCCCCGGGGGTGGGGGGGGGGGGCCGGCGGCGCCCCCACGCCCGGGGGGGCGCCGCCCCCCCCCCCCCCCCCCGCCGCGGC
>NZ_JBHYVB010000362.1:0-6013 GCF_042750115.1 Streptomyces sp. NPDC059455 | reverse complement strand
ACTACCTGACCAACGCAGCCCCGTTGCCCGCGTTCCCAACCCGACACCGAACCCCCTTGCCACCAGCAGAAATACGTTAACTACCCGGCCTTGGGCCAAGGCCCGGCGTCGTCCTCGCCGACCTTCAGGACGTAGGCGATCAGCGCGTCCCCGCCGCGAGGCAGCCGGTCATAACGCACCGGCCGGCCATAGCGGTCTGCCCAGTCCCGGGTGACGAGCCGGGTCAGCCATTCCTCACCGTGCTCCGAGAGCTCCTCCAGCGCGGTCCGTAAGGTCTCCGCGACCAGTTCTCCCCGGTTCAGGCGACGGACCGCGGCGAGCACATGGGTGGGGTCCGTCCGCACCCGGCCGCGGCGTTTGACCAGCCCAGCCGCCACAAGATGGTCGACCATCGCAGCCAGCAGCCGGTCGGCCCGGTCACCCTGGGCCATCCGGTCCCTGAACTCGCTGAGTACTGAGAAGTCGAACCCCGGATCGTCCAGCTCCAGGCCCAGACAGCACTTCCAATCGAGACGGCACCGCACGGCCTCAGCGGCCTGCCGGTCGGTCAGGTTCTCGGCGTACTGCAGCACGGACACCAACGCGAGCCGGGCCGGTGACAGCCCCTTTCTCCCGTCAGCCGGATACCAGTCCGCGAAGTCCTCATCGACGAACAGTTCATCCAGCCGGTCCCGCACCCACATCGCGGCCGTGCCTCGTGGATTGCTCGCCCGAGCCATCCGCACCGTCAACGGCGGAACCACCCGCCCCGCACCCGAGCCCATCGCCATCGCGGCCCTCCGACCGCTCGATCCGCCCCGCTCAGACAAGAGCAGCACACCCACAACCAAGCGAGAACGGAAGACCGCGCAGCTTCACCCCAACGAGCGAAGATCACCAACCGCATCTCTTCCGTGATGGCTACGACCTTTGCCGGAGCAGCAGGTCCTGTGTGAGGCGGTGCAGTCGCCATGCGGCGCCCTTGTCGAAGGCTGTGCCTTTCAAGGCGAGTTGGTGTGTGGTGCGGTAGGCGGTGAAGGGTTCGCCTGGCGGTTCGTCCAGGAGATGGGACACCGGAGTGACGGCCTTTGCCACGGAGGTGGCGAACAGGGTGAACGACGCCTTGGTGAGGGCGCGCAGTGGTTGGGGAAGGTGGTTGGGCATGCCGGTCGCTACAACGCCGGGGTTGTAGCCGATGTAGCGGATCGGGGTGTTGGTGTGCACTGCGGCGAAGGCCACGCCGAGCAGGTCGTTGGCGCGGAAGGACTGCAGGGTGGCTTTGGTGCCGTTGTAGCGGCGTGTCAGTTGCAGGTCGTCCCAGTGGATCCGACCCAGGGGGATGCCTGGGGTGCCGACGTTCATGATGACTGGTCGTGGTGCGGACTCCAGTGTCTCGCGCAGGCCGTGGCTCAGGACGTATCGGCTCAGATAGGCGAGTGCGAAGCTGTGCTCGAATCCTTCGCGGGTGACGGTGCGGGTGCCGAAGAGCCGGTACCGCTGGGCGCACAGGATGAGTTTGTCCACTGAGGAACAGGTGCCCTCAATCTCGGTGACGAGTTCCTGGGCCGCCGTAACCGATGTCAGATCGGCCTGCAGGAAAGTGGCGCGGTCACCGGCTGAGAGGGCCGTCGCCTGCGCTAGAAGGGCCTCGCCCTTGGCGGGCGTGCTGCCCACGGCGAGGACCCGCGCTCCTTGGCGCAGGTAGTGCAGTGCGAGACCTTTGCCGAGCCCGTCGGTTCCTCCGGTGATGACCACGGTCTGCATCCCTGGCTCTCCATCCCTGCCGAGCTGTGCGACTGGACTCGCAGCCCGATGTCACGAAACCACTATGTGGATATTGCGTATCCGCTTATGCGGGGACCGTACCACGAAGCGGATATGCTGTATCCGGTTTGGGTGCGGAATACAGCAGCGGAAGGAGTCGTTCATGGGCCAGAGGGGAGGCGCGGAACCCGCTGCGGCAGGAGCACCTCCGCTGAGGCGGGATGCCGAGCTAAATCGCCGGCGCATCCTTCAGGCCGGACGCGAGGTCTTCGCCGCGCGCGGCCTTCAGGCCACGCTCAACGATGTCGCGCACCATGCCGGCCTCGGAGTCGGCACCGTCTACCGGAAGTACCCCGACAAGCAGGCGCTCGCGGAGGCCGTCTTCGGTGAAGAACTCGACGAGATCGCGGCGATGGGGCGGGAGGCCTTGGCCGGGGACGACGCATTCGCCGCATTGGCCGGCTTCCTTGAGAGGGCCCTGGCGCGGGCCGCGCACAACCGCGGGCTGCGTGAGCTGATGCGACACGGCATCATCGAGGGCGCCGGTCCTGCCCAGGCGCGGCAGGAGATCACGTTGCACTGCGAGCATCTCCTGGCACGGGCCCGTACGCAGGGCGCCCTGCGTGACGGAGTCACCGAGGCCGACATCGCACCGATCGCCGCGATGATCGACGCCGTCATGGCCCTGCCCGCCGAACACCCCTCCGAGATGTGGCGACGATATTTGGCGATCCTTCTCGACGGGCTGCGCGCCCGTCCGCACCAGGCGCCATTGCCCAGTCTTGGTGGCGCTGACTGACCTTGGCTCTCACCAGGCCGATTTCAGCGGCCACTAAGGCGTGTCCGTTAGATGCGAGCCCAGACCAGCACCGCGGCGAGGACCGCGGCCGAGCGGTAGACGATCGCGAGCTTGTCGAACCTCGTGGCCAGGCCCCGCCACTGCTTGAGTAGGGCGAAGGACCGCTCGACCACGTTGCGGTTCTTGTAGGCCACCGGATCGAACTTCGACGGACGCCCGCCTGCTGAACCGCGGCGGCGACGGTGCTCCTGCTGGTCACGCCGTTCAGGGATGACCGCGGTGATACCGCAGGCCTTGAGCGCCGCTCGGATCGCGCGGGAGGAGTAGGCCTTGTCGCCGAGCAGCATGGTCGGGGTCGTGCGCGGGCGGCCTGCTCCGGTCCTGGGGACTCGCAGGTCGCCCAGGAGCAACGGCAGGGACTGGCCGTCGTGCGCCTGCCCGGGCGTCACGACGACGGCCAGCGGTTGGCCCTGACCAGGTCCAGGGTGTGGTGGATCTTCGTGGCCAGCCCGCCGCGGGAACGGCCGATCGCGTGCCCGGCGGGCTCTCGGTGGGCGTCGAGGCCTTGCCCTCGGGCTGCGGCCCGGCACTTCTCGGGGCGGCGGGTGTTGGTGGCGTGCTGGTGGGCCCGGGTGATGGTGGAGTCCACCCGCCGCCCGCCAGTCGATCAGCCCATCGTCGTCCGCGCGGGCGAGCAGGACGTCGAGCACGCGGTCCCAGGTCCCGTCGGCGGCCCAGCGGCGGTGGCAGGCCCACACGGTCTTCCAGGATCCGAACCTGGCTGGGAGGTCTCGCCAAGGAATACCGGTGCGGTACCGGTAGACGATCGCCTCCACAATGCGGCGGTGATCGGCCCACGGCCTGCCACGACGACCGGTACTGGAGGGCAGCACAGGTCGGATGCGGTCCCACTGCCGGTCGGCCAGCCGGGCGTGACGAGGCATCAGGATCAGACCGCAGAGGTGCTGGGCGCCCGGGCCGGCAGCCCGGCCGGGCTCAGTCGATCGTCTTGATCACCCGGGCGGGCACTCCCGCGACCACGGTGCCGGCAGGAACATCATGAGTGACCACCGCACCGGCAGCGACCACCGCACCGGCACCGATGGTCACCCCCTGTGTGATCACGGCAGCCGTCCCGATCCAGACGTCGTCCTCGATGACGATCGGGGCGAAGGAGAGGTACTCGCGGCGCTCGGCCAGGGGCAGTGGATGGCCTCCGGTGATGAGGCTAACCTTCGGGGCGATCATGACGCTGTTGCCGATACGGATGCTTCCCTTGTCCATGAAGGTGCATCCCTGGTTGACGAAGACGTTCTCCCCGAACGTCGTGTTGAGCCCGTACTCGGTAAAGAACGGCGGGTAGATCATCACCGACTCCGGCAGCGGGCCACCGAACACAACAGAAAGTAGTTTCGCGCGACCTTCGCTGTCGCTGAACGGAAGCACGTTCAGTCGAGACGTCGCATCGGTCACCTCCAGGATCCGCTCCGCATGACGCGCGAACTCAGGCGTCTGGACATACATGACCTGCTCTGTGCGGGTAGACATGCGCTTATCCCACCACCGCACAGAACACTCAATCAAACAACCCTGCACCACAACAGACACAACCAATGGTTGTGGAAATAGGGTGGAAGCGTGGATGCTGAAGCACTGCGGACGTTCGTGGCCGTCGCCGAGACCGGCCAGTTCCAGGCTGCTGCCGACAAGCTGGGGATCAGCCAGCAGGCGGTCTCCAAGCGGATCGCGGCCCTGGAGAGGCACATCGAGGTCACGCTCCTGGTGCGGACCTCCCGAGGCTCCCGGCTGAGCCTGGACGGGCAGGTCTTCCTGCCGCACGCCAAGAAGGTCCTGGCGGCCCTCGAGCAGGCCGAGCAGGCCGTGCGCCCCGGCAGCCGGCCCTTGCGCGTCGATGTCCTCAATCGGCGCATCTCCCCGGCCCAGGCCGTCTACCGGTTCTACCGCTCCCACCCCGAGACGGACCTGGACGCGGTCACGCTGAGCAAGGAGAACGCCGCCCAGGCCGCCCAGGCGGTGCTCGAAGGGACCGTCGACGCGTCTTTCCGTGCCCTGCCAGCAGACCAGGTCCCGGCCGGGATCAGCGCCGAACGACTCCTGGACGCACCCCTGGAGCTCCTGGTCGGCCCCGGCCACCCGCTAGCTGACGCGCCCTGGGTCAGTCCTGCGGACCTGGCTGGCCACCGCATCTGGATCCCAGGGATCAGGCCGGGCACGGAGTGGGCGGCGTTCTACCAGGCGCTGTCCGAGGCATTCGGCCTGAGCATCGACGCGCTCGGCCCCAACTTCGGTGACGAGGCCCTTATGGACGCGCTGGCCGACTCGGTCTCGCTGGCCACCCTCGTCGGCAGCGGGGACCGGTACCTGTGGCCCCAGACCCACGACCTACGGCGCATCCCGTTGCACGACCCGACCCCGGTCTACCCGCACGTGCTGCTGTTTCGCAGCGGAGACCAGCACCCCGTGCTGACCGCGCTACGCGACCATCTGCGCACCGCAGGCCCGCGAACCCCGCACGACGTGTGGGCGCCGGACTGGGTAGACCGCTGACCAGGCGACCGAATTGACAGACAGGCCCTAGTCCTGATCACGCGCAAGCCATCAAACTGTCATGCCGAACGAGTGGGCCCCTCCCGGGAAGGGGCCCACTCGCCTCTTGCGCAGAGGCAATGAAGCCCGGCGACCTCAAAGACCACCGCAGGAAGCGCCAATCGACGGAGGGTCAATCTTCAGTGAGATCGGCCAACCGGTGAGACGGAACAGCCGTTGTTTGGCCACTCCATCGTGCGGACAGAATCTGTCCGCAAGGGTCGGTAGCGTTCCCTCATGCCGAACATCGTGCTCGACCGCCGCACACTCAACCGGGCTCTGCTGGGCCGCCAGCTGTTGCTGGAACGCTCCGAGATGTCCGCTCTGGATGCGATCGAGCACCTGGTGGGCATGCAGTCGCAGGTGCCGGACGCGCCCTACGTCGGGCTCTGGACCCGGCTGAAGCGCTTCTCGTTCGCCGACCTGGCGGGACTGATGACCGAACGCCGCGCGGTGCGGATCGTGCTGATGCGGGGAACGGTGCATCTGGTGAGCGCGTCTGACGCCCTGGCGCTGCGGCCGGTGATGCAGCCGATGCTCGACCGCCAGTTCCATAGCAGCACCTGGGCGCGCGGAATGCGGGGTGCGGACCGGGAGGAGCTGGTGGCTGCCGGGCGGGCGCTGGTGGGGGAGCGGGCGCGGAATCCGGCGGAGCTGAGGGCAGCACTGGGCGAACGGTGGCCGGAGGCGGATCCCGGCTCACTGGTGAACGCACTGCGCAACTGGATACCGCTCGTGCAGCTGCCGCCGCGCGGGGTATGGGGCAAGGTGTCGGCGACGGCCCAAATCCCCACTTTCCGACGAAAGCTGTCGCCGTAATTCCCCACCCCGTTGACGGCCGATTCCCCAGGGGGACGCCCGTCA
>NZ_JBHYVB010000361.1:0-6023 GCF_042750115.1 Streptomyces sp. NPDC059455 | reverse complement strand
GTTTCTTTGTGGGGTGGGGGCGGGGGGCCCCCCCCCCCCCCCCCCCCCACGGCCAGTTCCACGCCCAGCGCGGAGCGGATCCGCGACACCAGGCGCGTGGCCAGCAGCGAGTGCCCGCCCAGGGCGAAGAAGTCGTCGTCGGGGCCCACCCGGTCCACGCCCAGCACCTCGGCGAACAGACCGCACAGGATCTCCTCGCGCGGTGTGCGCGGCGCGCGACCGCTTCCGCCGGTGACGGCGTCGGGGGCGGGCAGGGCCTTGCGGTCCAGCTTGCCGTTGGCGGACACCGGCAGCCGGTCCAGGGGCACGAACGCCGACGGCACCATGTACTCGGGCACCGCCGCGGCCAGGTGGGCGCGCAGATCCGCGGTGTCGGGGGCGTCCGCCGGGTCGGCGGCGACCACGTAGGCCACCAGGCGCTGGTCCCCGGGCCGGTCCTCGCGGACCACGACGGCCGCCGCGGCGATCCGCGGATGGCCGGTCAGGGCGGCCTCGATCTCGCCGAGCTCGATGCGGAAGCCACGCAGCTTCACCTGGTCGTCGGCGCGGCCGAGGAACTCCAGGACCCCCTCGTCCGTCCAGCGGGCCACATCGCCGGTGCGGTACATCCGGCTGCCCGCCGGGCCGTACGGGTCGGCGACGAAGCGGTCGGCCGTCAGGTCGGGCCGGTCCAGGTAGCCCCGGGCCAGCTGGGCGCCCGCGAGGTAGAGGTCGCCCGCGACACCGGGGGCGACGGGGCGCAGCATGGCGTCCAGGACCAGGGTCCGGGTGTTCCAGACCGGGCGGCCGATGGGCACCGGGCCGGGTGTGTGTCCGGCCTCGCACCGCCAGTACGTGACGTCGACGGATGCCTCGGTGGGCCCGTACAGGTTGTGCAGCTCCGCCGGGAGGGTGGCGAAGAACCGCTCGCGGAGCGGGTCGGGAAGCGCCTCACCGCTGCAGATGACGCGGCGCAGCCCGGTGCACCGCGCGGCGGCCGGCTCCTGGAGGAACTCCTGGAGCATCGACGGGACGAAGTGGAGCGTACTGACGCCCTGCTCGCGCACCAGGTCGGCGAGGTACGCCGGGTCCTTGTGGCCCCCGGGGCGGGCGACGACGAGCGTGGCGCCCTCGGTGAGGGTCCAGAAGAACTCCCACACCGACACGTCGAAGCCGGCGGGGGTCTTCTGGAGCACCCGGTCGTCCGCGGCCAGCCCGTACTGCCCCTGCATCCAGGCGAGTCGGTTGACGATGCCCCGGTGCGGCACGACGACGCCCTTGGGGCGGCCGGTGGAGCCCGAGGTGTAGATGACGTAGGCGGGGTGGTCCGGGGTCAGCGGCGCGGTGCGCTCCGCGTCGGTGACGTCGGTGTCCGCGTGGCCCGCCAGGGCCTCGGCCCGCTCCGGCGCGTCCAGGACCAGGACGGGCGCGGCCGTGGTGGGCAGGGCCCCGGCGGTGGCCGCGGTGGTGAGCACCAGGGCGGGCCGGGCCTGGGAAAGGACGTAGGAGGTGCGGTCCTGGGGGTGGTCGGGATCCACCGGGAGGTAGGCGGCGCCGGTCTTGGTGACGGCGAGCAGGGCGACGATCAGTTCCACCGAGCGCGGCACGGCCAGGGCCACGGTCCGCTCGGGGCCGACGCCCTGGGCGATGAGGTGGCGGGCGAGCCGGTTGGCCCGCGCGTTGAGGTCGGCGTAGGAGACCTCGGTGCCGTCGAAGACCACGGCGGGGTGGTCCTGGGCGGCCGCCGCGCGGGCCTCGAAGAGCCGCGGGAGGGTGTCGGGCCGCACCTCGTGCGCGGTGTCGTTCCACCGGACCAGTACGTTCTCGCGCTCGTCGGCCGCGAGGGCGTCGACGGCGGCCACCCGCTGGTCGGGGTCGGCGGCGACGGCCGCGAGGACCCGGGTGAGCCGCTCCGCGGCGGTCTCGGCCGCGGCGCGGTCGACCAGTTCGGGGCGGTGGCCGACGCGCAGCCGGATGCGCTCGCCCGGGTAGGCGATGAGGCTCAGCGGGTAGTGGGTGGCCTCGGCGCCGGAGAAGCCGGAGACCCGTACACCGTCGACGGTCCGGTCCAGGCCGGACGGGTCGAAGGGGTAGTTCTCGAAGACGGCGAGGGTGTCGAAGAGCGCACCGGTGCCCATCTCCCGCTGGATCTGGGTGAGTCCGAGGTGCTGATGGTCCATCAGCTCGGTGTGCTGGTCCTGGAGCCGTCCGAGGAGCTGCGCCAGCGTCTCGGCGGCGTCCAGCCGCACCCGCACCGGCAGGGTGTTGATGAACAGCCCGACCATGGCCTCGACGCCCGGGAGCTCCGGGGGGCGGCCCGAGACGGTGGTGCCGAACACCACGTCGTCACGGCCGGTCAGCGACGCCAGCAGCAGACCCCACGCGCCCTGCACCACCGTGTTGAGCGTCCAGCCCCGCGACCGCGCCAGCGCCGTCAGCCGCTCCGTCAGCTCGGCGGGGAGCTCCAGGCTGAACTCCTCCGGCATCCGGTCCACCCGCTGGCCGGCGCCCGGCACGAGCAGGGTCGGCTCGGTGACGCCGTCGAGGGCGGTGCGCCACGCCTTGGCCGCGGCGTCCCGGTCCTGGCGGGACAGCCAGGCGAGGTAGTCGCGGTACGGGGTGACCTTGGGCCGGCCGCTCTCGTCGCCCCGCCGCGCGTACAGCTCGAAGAGGTCGTCGACCAGCAGCGGGAAGGACCAGCCGTCCAGCAGGATGTGGTGCAGGGTGACCACCAGCCGGTACCGGTCGTCGGCGAGCCGGGCGAGGGTGAAGCGGATCAGCGGCGGAGCCGCGAGGTCGAAGCGGCGCGTGCGGTCCCGCTCGACCAGCTCGTCCAGCGCCGTCTGCCGCGCCTGGTCCGAGCCGTCCCGCAGATCGGCCTCCTGCCAGGGCAGTTCCACCTCGTGCGGGATGACCTGCACGGGGCGGCTGAGCTTCTCGTGCCGGAACCCGGCCCGCAGATTGGGGTGGCGGCGCAGCAGGGCGGCACCGGCGGCGCGCAGCCCCGCCGGGTCGACCTCGCCCTCGAGGTCGAAGCCCAGATGCACGGTGTAGGCGTCCACCGACCGCTCGTCGTAGAGGGCGAGGAAGAGCATGCCCTCCTGCAGGGGCGACAGGGGCAGAACGTCGGCAAGTCCCGGCTTGGTCACGAATTCCTCCACTCGGATTCCAAAAGGTCGATCTCCGCCTGCGACAACGACACCAACGGAAGGTCCGAGGGGGTCCAGCCACCGCTCACGGACCGGTCGGACCGGTCCGACAGCGCGTCCAGTGCCGTGAACCAGTCCTCGGCGAGGTCCCGCACCTCGGGCTCGGACAGCACGCCGTCCGGCCACGACCAGGTGGCGGCCAGCCGGGGCCCGTCCACGCCGTCTTGTGTCAGCACATTGATTTCCAGGCAGTGTGCGAGCGGCAGGGCGGGGTCGGCCCCGGCGCCCAGCACGTCCGTCAGGGGGTCGGCGGTCCACTCCGTGTCCGCTCCTCCGGTGTCGGAGGGGGCCGCGAAGCGTCCCAGGTAGTTGAACGAGATCTGCGGTACGGGGCGCGTCGCCAGGGCCCGCGCGGTGTGCGGGTTGAGATGACGCAGCAGTCCGTAGCCCAGTCCGTTGTCCGGCAGCGCGCGCAGCTGCTCCTTGACGCGCTTCAGGGCGGCCGTTCCGGGGGCCGGTCCGGGGTCCGGGCGGCCGGGGTCCAGCCGCACGGGGTAGAGGCTGGTGAACCAGCCGACCGTGCGGGAGAGGTCGATGTCCGGGGCGAACTCCTCGCGGCCGTGGCCCTCCAGGTCGATGAGGACGGCGGTGTTGTCGCCGCCTTCGCGCCGACGGCGCCAGCCGGTGACCGCGAGGGCCAGCGCGGTCAGCATGACCTCGTTGACCGACGCGCTCAGGGCGGCGGTCACCTCGGTCAGCACCGCGGTGGTGCGCTCGGGATCCATCGTCAGGGTGAGGGACCGGGCGGTGCCCACGGTGTCCCGGGCGGGGTCGAGGGGGCGCCGGCCGAGGGGGCGCTCGGGCGCGGCGGTCATCCGTTCCCACAGCTCGAGTTCGGCGGTGCGCCGGGGGCTGTGGGCCTCGTCGGCGAGGCGTTCGGCCCAGGTCCGGAACGAGGTGCCCACGGGCTCGAGCCGGGCCGCCCGTCCCGCCCCCGCGGCCTGCCAGGCGGCGGTCAGGTCGGGCACCAGGATGCGCCACGAGACGCCGTCCACCACCAGGTGGTGGAGGGCGAGCAGCAGCCGCCCCGGCCGGTCCGGTCCGGCGTCGAACCAGACCGCCTCGACCATGCCGCCGGTCGCGGGGGCCAGCCGGTCCAGGGCGCGCCCCGACTCGGCGGTGACGCGCTCGGACAGGGCGTCGCCGTCCAGCCCCGCCACCTCGACCCGGGTGACGCGGGGCGCGGCCGGTACGGCGCCGGGCTCGGGCACCTCCATGGCCCAACTGGCGTCGGGCGTCCGCCGGGTCAGCCGCATCCGGAGCACGTCATGGTGGTCCAGCACGGTCTGGAGGGCGTCCTGGAGGCGGGTGAGCCCCAGGTCCGCCGGGACCCGCAGCAGCATGGTCTGGCTGAAGCGGTCGATGGGGCCGCCCCGTTCGCGCTGCCAGGTGATGATCGGCGTCTCCCGGATCGGGCCGACCCCGCTGTCCCCGGCGGCGGGACGGCTCGTCCCCTCGGCCTCGCGGGCGACGGCCGCGAGCGCCTCGACCGTGCGGTGCCGGAACACATCGCGCGGGGTGATGACGAGCCCCGCCTTGCGGGCCCCGCTGACGAGCTGGATGGAGACGATGCTGTCGCCGCCGAGGTCGAAGAAGCTCTCGTCGACGCCCACCTCGGCCACCCCGAGCACCTCGGCGAACAGCCGGCACAGGGTCTCCTCGCGCTCGGTGGCCGGGGCGCGCCCCGGGGCGGCGGCGGTGCGGTCGGGCTCGGGCAGGGCCTTCTGGTCCAGCTTGCCGTTGGGGGTCAGCGGCAGATGGTCCAGTGCCACGACCGCGCTCGGCACCATGTACTCGGGGAGCGCGGCGGCCACATGCTTGCGCAGGATCTGCTGGTCGGGCCGTGCGGCACCGGGCTCGGGCACGATGTAGCCGACGAGCCGGCGATGGCCGGGGCGGTCCTCGCGGACGACGACCACGGCGCGTTCCACGTCCGGGTGGCCCGCGAGCACGGTCTCGATCTCGCCGAGCTCGATGCGGAAGCCACGCAGCTTCACCTGGTCGTCGGCGCGGCCGACGTACTCCAACTGGCCGTCGGCGCCCCAGCGGACGAGGTCGCCGGTGCGGTACATCCGGGCCCCCGGCGGCCCGTACGGATGGGCCACGAACCGCTCGGCGCTGAGCCCGGGGCGGCCGAGATAGCCGCGGGCGAGCCCGTCACCGGCGATGTACAGCTCACCGACCACGCCCACGGGGGCGAGCCGCAGCCGCTCGTCGAGGACGAGGGCGCTGGTGTTCCACACCGGGCTGCCGATCGGCGGGGCGCCGGCCCCGGGGGCGAGGGGGCCGCTGGTGGTGGCGGCGACGGTGGATTCCGTCGGCCCGTACGCGTTGACCATGCGGCGCCCGGACGACCAGCGCTCCACCAGTTCGGCGGGGCATGCCTCACCACCGACGATGAGGGTGCGGAAGTCGGTCAGGCCCGTGGGGGACACTCCGGCGAGGGCGGCGGGCGGAATGAGCGCGTGGGTGATCCGCTGCCCGGCCAGGACGTCGGTGAGGGTCTCGCCGACGAGCGGCCCGGACGGCGGGACGACCAGGGCCGCACCGTGCGGGAGGGCCATGCACACCTCGAGCACCGCCGCGTCGAAGCTCGGCGAGGCGAACTGCAGCACCCGGCTGTCGGGGGTGACGAAGAACCGCTCCGCCTCCGCCCCGGAGAAGGCGGCCAGGCCGTGGTGGGTGACGACGACGCCCTTGGGGCGGCCGGTGGAGCCGGAGGTGTAGATGACATACGCCGGGTGATCCACCGACAGCGGCGCCAACCGCTCACCGTCACCCAGATCCGTCCCGGCCAGGGCATCGACCCGCGCCCGAGTCTCCCCCGCGTCCACC
>NZ_JBHYVB010000360.1:0-6153 GCF_042750115.1 Streptomyces sp. NPDC059455 | reverse complement strand
GGGTCGCGGCCAACGAGAACGCCACATCCCGAACCGAAACCTCCGGACGAGCCGCCACGAACTCCGCCAACCGACCCGCCTGCCCGGCCAACGCCACAGCCGACCGCGCCGACACCACCCACGCCACCGAACCCGCAGACACCAACCCCGACTCCGAGGCAGACTCCGGCTCCGCCCCGGGCTCAGGTGTCGCCGACCGTTCGAGGACGGGCGCCTCGCCGACCACCACGTGGCAGTTGGTGCCGCCCATCCCGAAGGAACTGACCCCGGCGACGAGCGGCCGGTCGGCCTGCGGCCAGGGCGTGGTCCGGGTCTGGACCCGCAGGTTCAGCTCGTCGAGCGGGATCTGCGGGTTCGGCTCACGGAAGTTCAGGCTGGCCGGGATCTCGCGCCCGCGGATGGCCAACGCGACCTTGAGGAAACCGGCGATTCCCGCCGCGGACTCCAGGTGGCCGATGTTCGTCTTGACCGAGCCGACGGCCAGCGGGCCGTGCTCGCGGCGGTCCCGTCCCAGCGCGGCCCCGAGCGCCGCCGCCTCGACCGGGTCGCCGACCCGGGTCCCGGTGCCGTGCAGCTCGACGTACTGCACGTCCGCCGGCTGAAGGCCCGCAAGCTGGTGGGCGCGCCTGATGACCGCTTCCTGCGCCGCGCTGCTCGGGACGGTGAGACCGTCGCTGGCGCCGTCGCTGTTGACGGCGCTGCCGCGGATCACGCAGTACACGGGATCACCGGCGGCCAACGCGCTCGACAGGGGCTTGAGGACGAGCACGCCGCCGCCCTCGCCGCGCGCGTAGCCGTTGGCGCGCGAGTCGAACGTGAAGCAGCGTCCGTCCGGCGAGAGGCCGCCGAACTTCGCTTCCTCGGCCGCCGTCTCCTGGCTGATGCTGAGCTTGACCCCGCCGACCAGCGCGCTGGTGCACTCCCCGTGGCGCAGGCTCTCGCACGCCAGGTGGACGGCGACCAGCGAGGACGACTGGGCGGTGTCCACCGTCATGCTCGGACCGCTCAGTCCGAGTGCGTAGGACACCCGGTTGGCGATCATGCCGCGCTGGAGGCCGGTGTTGCTGTGCGCCGTTGTCGCGTCCGTGCCGCGCCCGCGCAGCAGTGCGGCGTAGTCGTCGCGGTTCGCTCCAACGAAGACGCCGATCCGGTCGCCGCGGACGGTGCCCGGCACGATGCCGACGTCCTCGAACGCTTCCCAGCTCAGTTCGAGCACCAGCCGCTGCTGAGGATCCATCGCGGTGGCTTCTCGGGGGGAGATGCCGAAGAACTCGGCGTCGAAGCGGTCGACGCTCTCCAGGTAGCCGCCGAAGGAGGTGCCGGGCAGGGCTTCGCCCGCCCGCGGCCGGCCGATCTGCTCCCGGTCCGCCGGCACTCGCGTGATCGCGTCGCCGCCGCTGCGGAGGAGCTGCCAGAAGGCACCGAGGTCCGGTGCCTTGGGCAGACGGCATGACATGCCGATGACCGCGATCACGTCATCCCTCGCAGGAAGTCGTTCAGCACCTGGCATGTCCATCCGTCCCCCGCGAAGAAGGAAATGAGCGTTCTCAGAAGGCCGTGAGCCTGTTACGGCCGGTACCGTCCGCCGTGGCGGCGCCTCTTTTCCCGGGTCAGTGGTGTCATGCACGCTGACCACACCGTGCCCGGTCCCGGTACCGCGGTCCACTCGCACCGGTCAGCACGAGCCCTGGCGTCCGGGACGACCGCGTGCCTGGTGCCGCCCCCCCGGGTGCCCGCTGACGGCGCGGCAGATCGGCGCATCGGGGATCGCTTCGAGTCGCCCCGTCCCGCGCCGGGTGATCCAGCGGCACGGACACGAAGAGCACCGCGCACCGGTCGCCCCCGACCCGGCCGAGGCCATTCGCCCCCCGAGACACGCGGCAGGCTCACCGACCGATCTTCCAGTCCCTCATAGGTGAAAGCTCACCACGTGGGCGAACGGCCCGAAAATGACGCCGTTCCACCAGGCGCCCCATCGGGAGGCAACCAGGTCATCCCGGGGGGATGCCGAATCGGACAGCCGGCGCACGCCCAGGTGGGCGGACATGCGGATCGGGGCGGTCAGCGCCCGGGAAGTGCTGAGTTCCCGGTGGATGGAATCCCGCCATTCGGCGGTTCACGCGCCGCCCCGAGACGATCTCCCGGTTCGGCGGCGCCCAGGCCGCCGCGCCGCGTCGGGCTTCGTCCGCGAGCTCTGCGCACGCGCGGTCGCCGGAGGACGGGACCGGTGCGGATCTCCACGTGTTATCGTGGCGGATCGCCCGTCAACAACGGGGCCTGGCAGGTGTGCTGGGCGCCGTGCCGGTGTCCGCCGAGGCGCAAGCCGCAGCCGCTTCCGGCGCACGGCTGACCGTCGTTCCCTGACGGTCCGTGGGATCGAGCCGCCTACTCGCCCGGATCCGACGCGGGTGTGTCACCAAGCGCGGGTGTGTCACCGAGATCGACGGCCGGGCCCGGTCGCGGATTCGTTCCCGGTCCCCGGCACCACGACATCGAGGGCTACGGCATCCAGCGTTGGCGGTTGCGCATGAGGTGCGAGCGATGGGGGCACGTGGCATATGCCCTCACCCAACATCCTGCTATTACTAGCACTTGGAGTGGCATCTCCGTACTGTCCGTCGATGATGATCCGTGGTGCCGCCGCTACCACCCGTCCCCCACGGCCACGGCCCGCCTGGTGTGCTTTCCGCACGCGGGCGGCTCGGCGCCGTTCTACTTGCCCTTCGCATCGGCTCTCAGCCCCAGTGTGGACGTCATCGCCATCCAGTATCCGGGGCGTCAGGAGCGCCGTGCGGAGCAGCCGTTGACGGATGTGGGCTCGTTGGCGGACCGGATCCACGACCTCCTGGTGCGGCAACCGCCGCTTCCGGTCACGTTCTTCGGCCACAGCCTCGGCGCCACCATCGCCTTCGAGACCATCCGTCGACTCGAGGCCGGCGGCAGCCCGGTGACGCACCTGTTCGCGTCCGGCCGCCGCGCCCCGTCGGCCCATCGCGACGCGGCCGGCGTCCACCTGCGGGACGACGACGGCATCCTGTCCGAGCTGCGCCGCCTGAACGGCACGGCCGCGAGTGTCCTCGGTGGCCAGGAGCTGATGCGGGCCGCCCTGCCGTCCTTGCGTGCCGACTATCAGGCAACCGAGACCTACCGGTGCGCCTCGAAAGCGACCATCGACTGCCCGGTCACGGTCCTGACCGGCGACTCCGACCCGGAGACGACGTTGCCGGAGGCCCACGCGTGGGAGCGGCACACCACCAGTACGTGCACTGTCCGCACGTTCCCGGGGGGCACTTCTTCATCACGGCGCACGGGAAGGAGATCACCGCCCTCCTCGAGGAGCACTTTTCGCGGACGGCCGACGGCGACCTCGGGACCACGGTCCGTCCTTGACGGCTCGGGTGACCGGCGCGCAGGCCGGTCACCGTCTCTGCGACCGACGGGAAGACTCGGCGTAGGGCCGACCAACACCGCTACCGCCTCCGCGATGCAGCGGCAGGCGGTGGCGGTAGTCCCGGTGCCGAACCCGGCTGCTCAGCGGCGCGGGCCGGTTCCCGCCGCAGGGGCAAGGCGGTTGGACACCACCGACACGACCCCGGCGATCTCCTTGACCAGGTAGAAGTGCCAGCCGGGGAAGACCCGGAACGCGAAGCCGCCTTCCGGCGCCTGCTCCTTCCAGTCCCTGACCTCCTCGACGCTGGCCTCCCGGTCCCGGTCCCCGACGAGCGCGGTCACGGGGCAGTGCAACGGGTCACCCGCGATGTAGCGGTACCGCCCCACGGCCGCGTAGTCGCCGCGGAGCGTCGGCAGCACCATTTCGCGCACTTCCGGGTTCTCCATCGCCCGGGCTTGCGGGCCGCGCCGCGAGCGGTCTCCGCGATGATCCCTTCGTCGTCGAGCAGGTGGTGCGTCTCCTCGCGCATGCGAGTCAGGGCGCGCCGACCGGAGACGAACAGGTGCGCGGGCTGGCCCGGGTGGTCCCGCTGGAGTCGTCGGGCGACCTCGAAGGCGAGCACGGCGCCCATGCTGTGGCCGAACAGCGACAGCGGACGGTCCAGCGACCCGGTCAGTGCGTGGGCGATGTGATTCGCCAGGGTGGGGATGTCCTCGATGCAGGGCTCGGCCCGCCGGTCCTGGCGTCCCGGGTACTGCACCGCGAGGACGTCCACGGTCGGAGCCAGCGCTCGCGTCATCGGCAGGAAGAAGGGGGCGGAGGCGCCCGCGTGCGGGAAGCAGACCAGGCGGTTCTCCGCATGGTCGGCAGGCGCGAAACGCCTGAGCCACAGGCTCTCGTCACCCGATCCGTCGTCGATTCCCATCCGGCCCCTCCTGGCGTTCCCGGCGTTCCTGGTACTTCTGGTGTTTCCGGTGTTCCTGGTCGGTGTCCGGGCCTGAAACGGGGACGCGCCCTCCGGCAGCGCCGCCCAGCCCTGCGCGGCGTCCGACGGCAGCAGGACGCTGACGGTGACCTCGACCACCGCGTTCTCCGGTATGCCGCCCCCGCGGCGGCTGATCCGCTCGATCAGCGGCGAAGCGTGCTGCCCGCTGATGCCGGCGAGCAGCCCGCGCAGCTTCTTGAGCTTGTCCGGGCCTCCGATGAGCATCTTCACCCGGTCCGGCCGGTGCGGCACCGGAAGGAGTTCGACCGCTTCCCACGCGCCGTCGCCGACCCGCTCGTACCGGACGCAGCGCTCGGTGGCGCGCTTGGTCTTCTCGCCGACCCAGACCTGTCCCGCCGGGGCGGCGCTGGCCAGTTGGAGGCAGCGGCCGACGACGGCGCTGTCGAGGGCGCGCAGGGTGCCGTCGCCGGGGCGGTGGCTGTGGATCGCGTCGGTGGACACGACCGCGACCTTGACCACCGCCGGCGGGACCCCGCCGTCAGCGGCGTCGCGGACGGACCGGGCCCGTCCGAGCGCGGGACGGATCGCCAACGCGGCCTCGACGGCGCGATCGGGGGCGTGGTCGGCGTCGTCGAACAGGATCCAGCTCACGGACGCGATCCTGCTGATGACCACCCCGCCGTACAGGCTGACCTCGCGGTCCACCGTCGCTGCCACCGTGTCGAACGCGGACGCCGTCTCGGCGACGTCCGCCCCGGGCCTGACCTCGCCGACGACGGCCAGCACGGTGGCCAACCGCCCCTGGGGCAGCGGCACGTCGCACCCGTCCGTCGGGACGAGCTCCGGGCGGCGGGGCTCGGCGGGCATATTCTCGGGCGGCGCGGCGGCCGGCGCCGCTCGGACGGCCGGGACGGCGGTCGGCCAGGGGGCCCCACGATGCCGTTGTCGCCGAGCGCGGGCCTCTCACCGCCCTGCCAGTCCAGTCGCAGGTCCTGATTGAGGATCAGGTGTTGGAGCTCCTGGAGTTCCCGGCTCGGCTCCAGTCCGTGGGCCTCGATCAGCGACACGCGGGCGCGGCGGTAGACGTCGAGCGCGTCCGACTGTCGGCCGCACCGGTACATCGCGAGCATCAGCTGTGCCACCAGGCGTTCGTGGGACAGTTCCCGTGCGGCGAACAGTTCGAGTTCCGCAATCACCTCGCGGTGCCGCCCGCAGGCGAGTTCGGCATCGAACAGTTCCTCGACGGCGACGACGTACGCGTTCTGGACCGCGGCGGCCTCGGGCCACGCGGTGCACGTCTCGGCCAGGTCGGCGAGGACCGGGCCGCGCCAGACGTCGAGCGCCTCGCGGAGCACTTTGCGCGCGGATTCCCAATCGGCGTCGACGGCGTGCGCACGGCCTCGTTCAGTGCGCTGCGTGAACACGTCCAAGTCGATGCTGCTGGGTTCGACGCGCAGCAGATACCCGGGCGTGTGGGTGAGAAGTACCGGCGGGTCGGCGCTTCCGCCGTCACAGGCCAGCATTCCGCGCAGCGAGGAGGCCGCATTCTGCAGCATCTTCCGCGCGGTCGGCGGAATGCGACCGTCCCAGAGGGAATCGAGCAGTTTGCTCGACGGGACGATCCGGAGCATGCCCAGCATCGCGCGCTGCTTGATCCCGCCGAGCGGCACGACCCTGTCCTGGGAAACCACTTCGAGTGAACCTAAGATATTGAACTGCATTTAGAGCTTGTCTCACGTGGTGAGTTTCGCGAGCTTTTTGTAGCAGGTCAGGGCGGCTGCGAGGCCGAGGAAGGCCAGGAAGTGTGTGCCCTTTC
>NZ_JBHYVB010000359.1:0-6231 GCF_042750115.1 Streptomyces sp. NPDC059455 | reverse complement strand
GCGCGCCCGACCCCCGCGGCGTCTCTCACACCGCCACCCCCGGCCGCCCGCCCGGGGGCCCCCCCCCCCGGCGCCCGCCCCGCAGCAGTGCCTGGCTCTCCCAGACCAGTGACCAGCGGCGGTAGTAGGCGGCGTACGAGGAGAGGGTGCGCACCAGCGGCCCTGACTTGCCCTCGGGGCGCAGATCGGCGTCGATGAGCAGGGGCGGGTCCACGGTGGGGAGCTGGAGCAGCCGTCGCATCTCGTTGGCCACGGCGAAGGCGGCGCGGGCGGCCTCCTGGTCGTCGGCGCCCTCGCGCGGCTCGTGGACGAAGAGCACATCGGCGTCCGAGCCGTAGCTGAGCTCATGGCCGCCGAAGCGGCCGAGGCCGATGACGGCGAAGCGGGTGGGCAGTTCATCGCCCCAGGTGTCGCGGACGGCGGCGCGCAGGGCCCCGGCGAGGGTCGCGGCGTTCAGATCGGAGAGGGCGTCGCCGACCATGTCGATCAGCACGCCGTCGTCCACGGGCGGTTCGGCGGCGGGGGCGGCGGGCCGGGCCGGGACGTGGGGCTCGGAGGCCCGCAGGGCGCTGGGGACCTCGGGCGCCTTGGCCGGTGCGGGGGCGGCCGCCCCGGTGGCCCGGCCCGGCGTCTGATCGCCCGACGGCGGCCAGCTCACGGTCGGGCGCACCTCGCCGTTGGCCAGCCGGGCGCTCTCGATGATGTCCGCGGCCGCCGTACGGAACATCTCGCGCCGCCGCACCCCGCGCGCCGCCGCGACCGCCTGTTCGGCGCCTTCGGCGCGGCCGACCGCGGCCAGCACCTCCTGCTCCAGATGGGCCCGGCCGCGCGGGCGCAGCCCCTCCGGGTCGCCGAGCAGGGCGACCGCCTCGGGGGCGCGCAGCAGCAGATCGGGGGCGAGCCGCCCGGCGGAGAGCACCCGGGCCAGGTTCTCGGCGGCGGCGCCCTCGTCGCGCAGCAGCCGCAGGTACCAGGGCGTCTTGCCCAGCGCGTCCGAGACCTTGCGGAAGCCCAGCAGCCCGGCGTCCGGGTCGGCGGAGTCGGCGAACCAGCCCAGCAGCACGGGCAGCAACGTCCGCTGGATCGCCGCCTTACGGGTCACACCGGACGCAAGGGCCTCCAGATGGCGCAGCGCATCGGCCGGGTCCGCGTACCCCAGGGCGGTGAGCCGCTGACCGGCGGCCTCGGAGCTGAGCCGGATCTCGCCGGGCTGGAGCTGGGCGACGGCGTCCAGCAGCGGCCGGTAGAAGAGCTTCTCGTGCAGCCTCCGTACCTCGCGGGCGTGCCGCCGCCAGGCGGTGCCCAGCTCGGTCACCGGCTCGGTGCGGAACCCCAGCGACCGGCCGAGGCGGCGCTGGTCGGCCTCGCCCTCGGGCATCAGATGGGTGCGGCGCAGCCGGTAGAGCTGGAGGCGGTGCTCCATGGTGCGCAGGAAGCGGTACGCGGCGTCCAGCGCGGCGGCATCGGTGCGCCCCACATAGCCGCTGGCGGCCAGGGCCGCGAGCGCGTCCAGCGTCGTACCGCTGCGCAGCGACTCGTCGGACCGCCCGTGCACCAACTGCAGCAGCTGGACGGCGAACTCGACGTCGCGCAAGCCGCCGGGGCCCAGTTTGAGCTCGCGGTCGACCTCGGACACGGGGATGTTCTCGACCACGCGGCGGCGCATCTGCTGCACGTCGGGGATGAAGTTGTCGCGCTCGACGGCCTGCCAGACCATGGGCGCGAGGGCGTCCACGTACGCCTGGCCGAGCGCGGCGTCGCCCGCCACCGGACGTGCCTTCAGCAGCGCCTGGAACTCCCAGGTCTTGGCCCAGCGCTGGTAGTACGCCAGATGGCTGGAGAGGGTGCGCACCAGCGGGCCGTTGCGCCCCTCGGGGCGGAGGTTGGCGTCGACGGGCCAGATGGTGCCCTCGACGGTGACGTCGGAGCAGACGCGCATCAGCCGGGAGGCGAGCCGGGTGGCGGCCCGCACCGCCTCGCCCTCCTCGACGCCCTCGACGGCCTCCGCCACGAAGATCACGTCCACATCGGAGACGTAATTGAGCTCGCGGCCGCCGCATTTGCCCATGCCGATCACGGCCAGCCGGCAGGCGGCGGCGTCCTGCGGCTGCTCCTCGGCCGCGATCTCCAGCGCGGCCCGCACCGTGGCGGTCGCCAGGTCGGCCAGCTCGGCGGCCGTCTGGGTGATGTCAGTGGTGCCGCACACATCGCGGGCGGCGATGGCCAGCAGCGCCCGGCGGTAGGCGACGCGCAGCGCGTCGGGCCGGGGCATCCCCGCCCCGGGCGCGCCCCATACCCCCTCGGCCAGGGCCCGCTCGAACTCGGGGGTGGCGGGGTGCAGATCGGCCGCCTCATAGGTCACCAGGGCGTGCCAGTCGCCCGGGTGGCGGGCGAGGTGGTCGCCCAGCGCCTCGGAGGCGCCGAGCACCCCGAGCAGCCGGTCGCGCAGCGGTTTGGCGGTGACGAGGGTGTCCAGCAGCGCCTGCCGCGAACCGGCCCGCTGCCCGCCGTCCTCCTTCTCCTCCGCGTCCTCCTCGGGCAGCGCCTCGACGAGCCGTACGAGCCCGAGCAGCGCCAGATCGGGGTCGGCGGTCGCGCCGAGCGCCTCCAGCAGCACCGAGTCGCTCCGCACCGCGGCCAGCTCGGGCGCGTCCAGCAGCCGCTGCGCGGCCGAGGCGTCGGTGAAACCGTGCCGCAGCAGCCGGGTGATATTGCTGCTCCTGCGTCCCTGCGGTACGGCCATCCCGCCGCCTCCCGTCCCTGGTCGACTCCGCGCCGCTCGACCACGCGCACACCCGTGATCAAAGGCGCCGCTGACGAGCCTAAGCGACCCCGAGCGCGAAGCGGCAGGTCCGGGCGGGGTCAGGCGCCGACGAAACGGCCCCGCGGCTCGCCGCGAAGATGCCCCGGTGGAAGCCGGCGGCCGTAGGCGACCAGAAGCAGCTCCTGAGCGGCCCCGGTCAGCTCGGCCCCGCTGCCGTACGACCAGTCCAGATCGTCGGCGCGGAGCCGGACCCCGTCGAGGTCGGCCCCGAAGAACTTCAGCCCCCTGGGGTTGACCGTCCCCAGCGACACGCGCAGCCGGTCCTCGGGCACCCGGCGGTCGAGCCCGAGCGCGACGGTGATGTCCAGACCGTGGATCACATCGTGGCCGAGCGCCGCCTCGACCCCGCCCACCGGCGGCTTCCAGGGGTGGTCGGCGTGGTCCCGGAGGTACGCGGCGAGTTCCCCGGTCGAGGCGGCGGCCGCATCCTTACGGGCGAGCCGATCGGTCATCCGGTGGAGGCTGCCACGCGCCTTGACCAGTTCCCACACCACCGCGGGCAGCGGATACCGGAACCCCATCGACATATGCGCCGCCACCTCCCGCACCCGCCACCCCGCACACAGACTGGCCGCCTCCCACTGCTCCTCCGTCAGCCCGTCCAACACCCCCGCAAGCTCCCGGCGTTCGGCCGCGATCGCTCTTCTGATGTCCACGAGGTCCATGAGCTCAAGGGTTTCGGCAGCCCCGCCATAAGTCCAAGAGCTCATGCTTCTCACAGCCAGAAGCGATGCTTATGGAACCAGGGGGAGCAGGTCACAGATACTAGCGCGTATGCGCAAATGTCATGAAAGAAGATCGCTGTCAGACCTGCCTGGGATGCTCCGAGCGTGGAGATGACAATGCAGCTGACGATCGACTGTTCCGATCCGCAGAGAATGGTGACTTTCTGGGCCGAGGCCCTGGGCTACGTGCCTGAGCCTCCGCCGGGCGGGCACGCTACGTGGCGTGATTACTGGGCGGCAGTGGGGGTGCCCGAGGCAGAGTTGCCGGCCGGTGCCGGGGATATCCCAGAGTCGATCATCGATCCCGTGGGACGTGGACCAAGGGTGTGGTTCCAGCAGGTTCCGGAGCCGAAGGTCGACAAAAACCGGTGGCACTTCGACCTGAAGGTCGGTGGGAGCCGTGACGTCCCACTGGACGTCCGCACACAGCGGGTCAAGGCTACGGTGGAACGGCTGGTCAAAGCTGGTGCCACCGTGCTGCGGATCAAGGATGAGCCGGACATGGGGCTCTACGCCGCCGCCATGCAGGACCCCGAGGGCAACGAATTCGACGTCGTCTGAGGCCGTTGCGCCGGTGCTGGTCACAGCCACTCGTTCAGCGTCTGACGGCCCACGGACGGCCCAGGTTCGGCAAAACGGCTCCGGGCCGACGGTTCACCACCGTCGGCCCGGAACGTCACTGCGGCAGGACTACCGCTCTGACCTGCGGCTACAGCACCGGGAGGTTCTTGCGCAGTTCGAACGGCGTCACCTCGGAGCGGTACTCCTCCCACTCCTGCTTCTTGTTGCGCAGGAAGAAGTCGAAGACATGCTCCCCGAGCGTCTCGGCGACCAGTTCGCTGCGCTCCATGAGGTCGATCGCCTCGCCCAGGTTCTGCGGGAGGGGCTCGATGCCGAGGGAGCGGCGTTCGGCGTCGGAGAGGGCCCAGACGTCGTCGTCGGCGCCGGCCGGGAGTTCGTAGCCGCCCTCGATGCCCTTGAGGCCGGCGGCGAGGAGGACCGCGTAGGCCAGGTAGGGGTTGGCGCCGGTGTCCAGGGAGCGGACCTCGACGCGGGTGGAGCCGGTCTTGCCGGGCTTGTAGAGGGGGACGCGGACGAGGGCGGAGCGGTTGTTGTGGCCCCAGCAGATGTACGAGGGGGCCTCGCCGCCCGCGCCGGCGGTGCGCTTGGAGCCGCCCCAGATGCGCTTGTAGGAGTTGACCCACTGGTTGGTGACGGCGGAGATCTCCCCGGCGTGGCGCAGCAGACCCGCGATGAAGGAGCGGCCCACCTTGGAGAGCTGGAACTCGGAGCCGGACTCGTAGAAGGCGTTGCGGTCGCCCTCGAAGAGGGAGAGGTGGGTGTGCATGCCCGAGCCGGGGAACTCCGAGAAGGGCTTCGGCATGAAAGTGGCCTGTACGCCCTGCTCCAGCGCGACCTGCTTCATGACCAGGCGGAAGGTCATGATGTTGTCGGCGGTGGAGAGCGCGTCGGCGTAGCGCAGATCGATCTCCTGCTGGCCGGGGGCGCCCTCGTGGTGGGAGAACTCGACCGAGATGCCCATCGATTCCAGCATGGTGATCGCCTGGCGGCGGAAGTCCATGCCGATGTTCTGCGGGGTGTGGTCGAAGTAGCCCGAGGAGTCGGCGGGCACCGGGCGGCTGCCGTCCACCGGCTTCTGGTTGAGCAGGAAGAACTCGATCTCGGGGTGGGTGTAGAAGGTGAACCCGAGGTCGGAGGTCTTGGCGAGGATGCGCTTGAGGACGAAGCGGGGGTCGGCGAAGGACGGTGAGCCGTCCGGCATCAGGATGTCGCAGAACATCCGAGCGGTCCCGGGCGCCTCGGCGCGCCAGGGCAGGATCTGGAACGTCCCGGGGTCCGGCTTGGCGATCATGTCGGACTCATAGACCCGGGCGAAGCCCTCGATCGCGGAGCCGTCGAATCCGATGCCCTCGTCGAAGGCACCCTCGAGCTCGGCCGGCGCGACGGCCACGGACTTCAGGAAGCCGAGCACATCGGTGAACCAGAGCCGCACAAACCGGATGTCGCGCTCTTCGAGCGTACGGAGCACGAACTCCTGCTGCTTATCCATGGTCCCCAATCCTTGCAGGTCAAACGGCTCTTTGTGCGGGCGCGGGGCACCTTCCGCAACCCCAGTATCACGCGGCGGGATTTCACGGAGGTTTCGTCCGGTCGCCCCGGTCTCCCCTCACTTCACCACGATGGGTGCATCGTACTTTCACCCGGCCGGTCCCGGACCCGGCCGTTCCGCCCCCTCCGTGGCGCCTGCCGGGGCTCCATACCCCTTGGGGGTAGGGTGCCGAATATCACGATGATCAAACGGTCAGATGATGATCTGAACGGTCAGATGGAGGCGGCGATGCACCGAGGCCCTGTCCGGTGGATCTTCGCGGCTGTGACATCAGGGGCTGACGCCGCGGGGCCCGCGGCGTCTGGTGCAGGGGGCACCTCCCAGCGGCAGCTGGGGGAGCATCGCAAGGCGGAGGGTCGTCCTCGAGGGGGCACCGCCCGGACGAAGTCCCGGGGAGGGCTTACTTGGGCGATCCCGACAACGCGGCCGGGGGCACCTCCCAGCGGTAGCTGGGGGCGCGGTGCCGGCGTCGCGGGCCCGCGGCGGGCCGCCGGGGGGGGCCTGAGGCGCGCACCCCGCGGCCGCTGCGGGCTCGGGCGCGCGCTGGGGCG
>NZ_JBHYVB010000358.1:0-6234 GCF_042750115.1 Streptomyces sp. NPDC059455 | reverse complement strand
TGGTGGCGAGCCCGGACGGACACCGACCCACCCTCCGAGCTCCAAGCCCTGATCGACGCGGTCACCACCGGACACGGCATTGACCTCTACCGCCGGATTCAACGAACTACCGGTAAGCGCCGTTGCAGTATTAGCGGCCGAACAGAGACTTCAACCGTTCGGGGACGCGCTCACCCTGGATCTGGATTTGGGCCGCGGCCGCCTCGATGCGCTGCAGGTCGCCGAACGTCAATTCGACATCGAGCGCTCCCAGGTTCTCTTCCAAGCGATGCAGTTTGGTTGTGCCGGGGATCGGCACGAACCACGGCTTCTGCGCCAGCACCCAGGCGAGAGCGATCTGGGCTGGTGTGGCTCCCTTGTCGTCGGCGATCTGCTGCAGCAAGTCGATCAGTGTTTGATTGGCCTGCCGTGCTTCAGGAGTGAAGCGCGGCAGCATGCGGCGGAGGTCGTTGTCGGCCAGCGATGTACGGGAGTCGATTGTGCCGGTCAGATAGCCCTTGCCCAGCGGGCTGTATGGCACTAGACCGATGCCCAGCTTCTCCAAGGTCGGAATGATCTCGGCTTCGTGGTCTCGCGTCCAGAGCGAGTATTCACTTTGCAGTGCCGTCACAGGCTGCACGCGGTGGGCTCGGCTAATCGTCGTCGCACCGGCCTCCGATAGACCGAAGTGCTTGACCTTACCTTCGGTGATCAGCTCCTTGACCGTGCCTGCTACGTCTTCGATGGGCACGTCGGGATCGACGCGGTGTTGGTAAAGAAGGTCAATGCAATCCGTTTGCAGACGCTGGAGCGAGGCCTCGGCCACTCGACGGATCTGCTCGGGTCGGCTATCGAGCCCCGACGCCGGGGTCGGCCCGTGCTCTCCGTGCTTGAGACCGAACTTGGTGGCAATCACCACCTGGTCGCGGACCGGCGCCAGCGCCTGACCGACCAGCTCTTCATTGGTAAAAGGGCCATAGACTTCGGCGGTGTCGAAGAAAGTCACGCCGCGGTCAACCGCGGCCCGCAGCAGCCTCGTCATCTCGGCTGGGTTCGGGGGCGGACCGTAGAAAAAGCTCATGCCCATGCAACCGAGTCCCAGGGCTGAAACTTCGAGGTGCTGTCCAAGTTTGCGTTTGTGCACTGGAGAATGCTCCTTCGGTACAGGTCGTCCGACCCATTGCTCCCGCTGTTCAGCCGGAGCCGGTCACAGCAGGTTAGGCCCGCCTTGCGGGCGGCGGGGAGGCCCTCCTGGTACAGGTACTGTCGATGCCACCCTTGTCCGGCGGGCTGACACTCTGTCCACGTGGAATTCTTCGTGCCTGAGCTCGCGAATCGCCACGAAAGTGATGGAGCCACTTGTCGGGTCGGCATCAAGGGTGACAATGAATCGATGCGATCGGCGACGCGATCGCGGGGTCGGCCCCTCTACGCGGGCCTTTTCCCGCTACGACGCTGGGCGCATGCCGCGTGTGAGGGGGTGCGTAGCCGTCGGGGTACCAGCAGAACCTCCCTTCGCCTGCGGACAGGGCCTAGGGTGAAGGGGTGGCCACGATCGATCTACGTACTGAGATCAAGGAATTCCTGAGCTCGCGTCGCGCGCGGATCGCGCCCGAGCGGGCCGGACTGCCCGCCTACGGCGGCAACCGCCGGGTCAAAGGTCTGCGTCGCGAAGAGGTAGCTCTACTAGCAGGGGTATCGGTCGACTACTACGTGCGTATGGAGCGCGGCAGCCTCACCGGCGCCTCCGACGGGGTGCTCGACGCGTTGGCCTCCGCCTTGCAACTTGACGAGGCCGAGCGCGATCACCTATTCCACCTTGCGCGGCAGTCCAGGGCGCCCAGCGGTCCACGCCGCCGGCGACCCGCCGTGACGTTGCGTCCGGCGCTTCAGCAGGTGCTCGACGCCATCACCGATGCGCCGGCTTGGATTTGCAACGGCCGTTATGACGTGCTGGCCATGAATCAACTTGCCCGCGCGCTGTATTCACCGGTGCTGGCCGACACGCGACGGCCGGCGAACACCGCGCGGTTCGTGTATCTAGATCCCGAAGCGGCAAAAACGTTCTTCGTCGACTATGACCGAATCGCCTGCGATGTGGCCGCGAAGCTACGCATGGAAGCCGGCCGCAACCCGCACGACGAGGAGCTGATCGCCCTAGTCGGTGAATTATCAACACGCAGTGAACTATTTCGGCAGCGGTGGGCATCTCAGGACGTTCGGCTCCACCGGTCCGGAAGCAAGCGTGTGCACCATCCGGTAGCGGGCCAGCTCGACCTGGACGTCGAGTCGATGGAGATGCCTGCCGAACCCGGCCTGCTCCTGAACGTCTACACCGCGCCCGCCGGCACGGCGACCGCGGACGGTCTAGCCCTATTGGCGTCGTGGGCGGCTAGCCAGGAGAGGCTAGCGACCGAGATTCAAGCACTCAGCTGATATTCCAACCTTTTCAGTCCGTCTGAGTCAGCGCTGAACGATCGGCGAGAGCGTCGGGCCCACGTTGGGAATGCCTTTCGAGTGATCGTAAGTTGACTTGGGCACCCGCAGTTGGGGCGCAGGCAAACCCAGTCGGGGTCGCCGTAGTACTCGCCGAAAATCGGGCGGATATGGCTGAGTAGGCTTCTGAGCTGTGGATATGCGGGTCCTCGTCAGACCGCCTCGGGACCGGCCGAGGGCCGGGTCGCGGAGCCCCCTTTTCGGGCTCCGGCCACGTGCCGGTGGGCGCGGACGATCGTGGAATCGACCGACATCAGCCACTCGACGTCGCCCGTGGCGTCCGCCTTCGCCTGTGCGGCCCGCAGCATCCGGTCGAACCTCCCGTCCGCCGCCCACCTGCGGAAACGCGTATGCGGCGTGGCCCACGGCCCGTAACGGTCGGGCACATCCCGCCAGGCCGTCCCAGTCCGGAACTTCCACACGATCCCGTTCAGGACCCTGCGGTCGTCCAGCCGCTTCCGCCCCCGCAACGACTCGGGCAGCAGTAGCCGGACGAACTCCCACTCGGCATCGGACAGTTCATGGCGACGTATCACCACACCATGATCCACCAACGATGACCATTTGAAGCCACTGAGGTTTTTCCAACCTCAGGTTGAGGCGTGGCGAAGGGCGGGGATGGTCTTCACGATGGCGGTGACTCGGTTGGTGCTGCAGCGGGGTTTCCGCGGGAGGCGCCAGCCCTTCAGGGCGGCCATGGCTTGCTCGCCGAGGCAACGGATTCCGGCGTGGGTGCTGTTGTGCCGACGTTGCCGCAGGTTGAGACGTCGGCCGCGGGAGGGCGCCCGGGTGGTGCGGCCGGCGCCTTGATATGCCTTGTCCGCCCAGCACTTTACCTCCGCGTCGCGGGGGGGGGCGTGGTCGCCGGCAGCATCCATGTCGTGGCGAGCGCCCGGGATGGTGGGTGAGGCTGCCAGCAGCCGACCTGCCGTGTCGGCGATGGCCTGCCACGCCGAGCCGGGTTCGTCGGACATGGTGGCGCCGGCCCGGCTGAGAGCTACCGGGGAGCTGCGCACCGGCCGGTGATCGTTCGGTGCGGGCCCGGTCTACCGGTTCGCGGCTTCGCGAGAGGCGATCCGGTTCGTGCGACCGACCGTGCGGCCCACGGCGTTGCGTACCGCGAGGCCCGGCCGGGTGCGGGGCACCATGAGCCTGGAGAGCAGACCGACGCGTCGCTGCCGCGGGCCTACCTCACGGCGGAGCCGCGACTCGTAGGCGGCGAAGGCGCGGGCGTGATCACCGGGATGGGCGGCGAGCTCTTCTGCGAGGGCGTACGCGCCCGCCATCGCCATGCTGGACCCGTCGCCCAGCAGGGCTGTCGCCGCCGCCGCGTCCCCGAGCAGTACGACCCGTCCGCGGGACCACGAGGGCATCCGGACGGTGGTCAGGGGGTCGAAGAACGGAGCCGGGTGGTCGAGGAACGCCGCCACGAGTTCCGGTGCCCGCCACCGCACGTCGGCGTAGGCGTCGGCCACGGTCTGCTTGTGAAGGGCGGTGTTCTTGCGGTCGTGGGGCGCTGGTTGTGCGGCCCGGAAGGTGAAGATCGCGAGCGGAGTGGTCCGCGAGGGGTGGAGGACCAGCATCCGGTTCGGCGCGGTCAGCATCGTCATCTCGGTCGGGTCCTCGATGGCGTCGGGTTCCAGCGGGACGGTCGCGCCGTACAGGCCCAGGTCGCTCGCGAACTGCCGCTCGGGTCCGAATACCAGGCGCCGTACGGTGGAGTGCATCCCGTCGGCACCGACTATCAAGTCGAAGCGCCGTGGCGCGGACCGCCGGAAGGTGACGTCCACCCCGCCTTCATCCTGGTCGAGAGCGGTGACCGTGTCGTCGAACAAGAACTCGGACTCGGTCTGCGCCGACCGGTGGAGCACCTCGGACAGGTCGGCTCGGGTCACCTCGACCGTCGGAGCCTTGTCCGAGGTGAGCGGGAGTTGCAGGATCCGCCTGCCGCCGGGGTCGAGCAGGGTCAGTGACCGATTGCGGGTGGCGAGCCCGCGGAGCTGCGGAAGGATGCCCATGCGGTCGGCGACCGGGATCGCGGGCCCCTTCACGACGATCGCGCTGCCACCGGAGCGCAGCTGCCGGGCGTGTTCGATGACCGTCGGCCGGTATCCATTGTGGGAGAGCCAGTATGCGAGTGCGGGCCCTGCGATTCCGGCACCGACTATCAGCACCTCGGGCTTCTTCATGACGATGACCTCGCGGAGTGTCGATGACCAGGTTCCCGGCGAGTGCCGGGCCGGGTCTCAGGGGGTGGCGGCACCGGGCAGTGCGACCGGGCCAAGGTACGATCATTTTCGTACCTCAGTGGAGCACGTCCTTGAGGTACGATGCAAGTCGTACCTGAAGGGAGTGCCGCGTGGCCGGGATGAACCTGGTCGGCCCCGAGGCCGACGCGCTCGATCTGGGTGCGGTATTCCGCGCCCTCGCCGACGAGCACCGTCGTTCGGTGATGACGGAGTTGGCCGCCGACCGCAGCGACAGCGAGCGGGGCTGCAACTCGTTCAATCTTCCGATCTCGAAGCAGACCCAGACCCACCACTTCCGGGTCCTGCGCGAGGCAGGTCTCATTGACGAGATCGACTACGGCAACCGCAAAGGCATCCGACTACGACGCGCGGACATCGAGAAGAGATTCCCCGGGCTGCTCACGCTCCTGGGAGCAGAGTCCCCAGGCGGTACTGCTCCTCGCTGAGCACAGCTGAGCACAGCTGAGCACAGCTGAACACACCGGAAGGAGTCCGAGTCGGCCCTGAGCCGCGAGCTCGACCGGATCCAGCTCGCGCCCGGCTCGCAGGTAGCCGAGCACGACGCGGACACGAATGGATCGGTGTCGCTTCGACCACCGTCCCGCGCTCGTGATCGGTGCCGAGCTCTTCCGCACGCTCCCTCACGCCAACACCCACTGAGGTTTCCTCAACCTGCGTGCGGAGCAGGGCCACTGGGGGTGAGGGCGGGGTCCGGGCGTGGAGAAGCTCCTGTTAGACGGGTGCGTGTCGAGTCCGAGCCGTCCTGCCAGGCGCTTTCCGCATGCTTGTCTACCCAGCCAGGGTCGATCTGTCCACCTCCGCTCTGCGCTTCCTCGCCCGTGAGTTGACCGCACGTCGTCTTGCGCAAGGGACACGATGGCGCCGACTGGCCGCCGGACGGCAGGCGCTGCTCGTGCTGGCTCATCTACGATGCGGCCATACCTACGCCCAGCTCGCCGCCGGATTCGGTGTGGGCACCACCACCGCCTACCGGTACATCGCCGAGGCCGTCGACATCCTGGCCGCTCTGGCTCCAACCCTCGCCGAGGCGGTGAGGACAGCCTCCGGCAAGGCGTTCGTGATCCTGGACGGCACGTTGCCGCCGATCGACCGGATCGCCGCCGACCGACCCTTCTACTCCGGGAAACATAAGAAGCACGGCATGAACGTGCAGGTGATCGCCGACCCGGCGGGACGGTTGCTGTGGGCCTCGCCCGCGTTGCCGGGATCTGTCCACGACATCAAGGCCGCGCGAACCCACGGCATCATCGGTGCCCTGGCGGGCGCAAACTGCGATGCTCTACCAGCCGTATCACCAGCCTCGTCCAGGCCGTCCTCACGCTGCACCTGACATGCTCAAACTGAGGTTGGAAAGGCTCACTGCCTAGGGGGTGTCCGACGGATCTTGGCGCCTGCGGCGGGCTGCTCCCCTCCCCGCCCCTTCCCGACACCTGACGATATGCGGCTCCGCCGCGTGGGGGGCTCCGCCCCAGACCCCGGGGTCCAGGGG
>NZ_JBHYVB010000357.1:2441-6243 GCF_042750115.1 Streptomyces sp. NPDC059455 | reverse complement strand
GCGGCGGCTGCGGGCGGGCGGGGGCGCCGCCCGCCCCGCCCCGCGCGCTCCCGGCCGCGGCCCCGCCCCCCCGCCCGCCGACGCGCCGCCGCGCGCGCCGCGCCTCGCGGCCGCCCGCCACTTCCGCATGAGCAGCGAGGACGTCAAGGGTGCCAAGGGCCCCGAGCGGCTCTCCACCGACCTCGCGGAGCTGAGCCCCGGCGAGGTGGGGGCCGCCGACCCGCCGCGCCGCGCCCAGGTGACGTACTACGACTACAAGGACGACACCTACGTCACCAAGACGGTCGACCTCGGCAGCGGCAAGGTCACCGGCACCGACACCCAGCGCGGGGTGCAGCCGCCGCCCAACCGCGACGAGGTGATGGAGGCCGCGCGGCTGCTGATGGGCGACAAGCTGGGCGAGGGGCTGAAGAAGGACTTCAAGGACGCCACCGGCAAGGCGCTGACCCGACCGGACCAGCTGACCGCCACCGGCTTCATCTACCGCGCGGGCGAGGGCAGCAACCCCGGTCCGGCCTCGGTCCAGGACTGCGGCAAGCGCCGCTGCGTACGGCTGTTCACCCGGGTGGTCAACGGCCCCTGGATCGACACCCGGCAGATGGTGGTCGACCTGAGCGCCCACAAGGTCACCAAGCTCGGCTAGGGCCCGGTCCCAGCGTCTCGCACACCTCTCAACGCTTCACTACAGGAGTCTCCCCATGCCTGACAGCAGGCTCCGCCGCGCCCGAGCCCGGGTCGCGGCGGCCATCGGCGCCTCGGCGCTGCTCGGCACCGTGGCGATCGCCGCCGGGCCGGTCGGCAGCGCCCAGGCGGCCCCGCGGACCGCTGCCGCGGCGGACTGCAGCGCCCCGTACAGAATCGAGCAGAAGCTCGACGGCGGCACCACCTGGCGGATGTGCTGGCACTACGAGAGCAAGGCCGGGCTGGTGCTCGACGACGTCTCGTACCAGCCCAAGGGCGAAAGCGCCCCGATCAAGGTGCTGACCTCGGCGAAGCTGGGCCAGATCCATGTGCCCTACGACGACGGCAGCAATGAGTACGACGACCTCACCGGGCAGAACTTCGCCCAGGGGCTCCAGCAGCTGGATCCGGCCGAGTGCCCCGGCGGCACGATCAAGACTGTGCGGGTGCCCGACGCCTGGGACCCCGACCACCCGAATGTGAAGGGCCTGTGCGCCACCACCCGGGCCCGCGGTCACGCCTACCGCATGGGCGAGGGCGGCTTCGGGGCCGGCAGCGAGAACAAGGTCTACCAGCTCCAGGGCAAGGACCTGCTGGTCTACACCGTCAACCAGGTCGGCTGGTACGAGTACATCACCGAGTGGCGGTTCGCCGGTGACGGCACCATGACCATGCAGGTCGGCGCCACCGGCACGCTCTCCCCGATGGACTACGACGCGGGCGACGGCCGGGGCTGGCCCATCGGCAAGGGCGCCAAGGACTACGCCACCAGCCATGCGCACAACGTCTTCTGGCGGCTGAACTTCGGGCTGGACGGCTCGCCCAAGAGCAAGGTCGAGCAGTACGACTCCAAGACCACCGCGACCTCCGGGCGGATCCCGAAGACCAAGACCACCCGCACCAAGGTCACCAAGGAGCTGGCCGGTGACGCGGCGGCGGCGCGGTGGTGGCGCGTGGTCAGCACGGCGGGCAAGAACAAGGACGGCCATCCGCGCAGCTACGAGATCGTTCCCGGCCACACCACCAAGTACCAGGGACGTAGTTTCACCAAACACGACGTCTACTTCACCGACTACAACAAGTGTGAGCAGTTCGCCAGCGACAATCTGCGCAGCTGTGCTGCCGGTAAGAGCGTCGACAAGTGGGTCAACGGGCAGACCCTCAAGCACCCCATCGTGTGGGTCAACATCGGGTTCCATCACATCGCCCGGGATGAGGACCAGGAGCCCATGCCGGTGCACTGGCAGGGCTTCCAGCTCTCCCCGCGCGATGTCACCGCTATGAATCCCCTCACGCCTCCTGCACTGTCCGGACACAACGGCCATACAGAAGAGGAACGTTGACCTGATAGGCAGGACCTGAGTGTCGCACCGCCCCCGGCAGCGCAGTAGTCTGCGGTGATCGTTGGACGGGGGCGGAAGGCGGTGCACAGGTGAGCTCGGGCGGGCTGGAGCTGCCCCCCGGTGACGGAGGTCCCGGGGGTGACGGCTCCACCGACGCACCTCCCGGCGCGGTGTCCCTGGTGCGGCCGATGGAGATCGGAGCGGAACTGGACTGGGGCGCCGACGCCTGGAGCGAGGTGCGCACACGCGCACGCCGGGCCGGGCGGGCCTATATCTGGCTCAACCTCGTGGAACAGCGGCTGCGCGCCGTCGTCAGCGCCGTGCTGCGGCCCATCTACGAACCCGTCCACGGCGTGGACTGGGTCATCGCCGCGGCCGGCCCCGCCGGGCAGGAGTGGGTGCAGCGGGCGGTCGCCGTACGGGAGGTCAGCCGGCGCAAGGGCTATCTGCTCGACCCGGCCGACGACAATGTCATCAGCTTTCTGACCCTGCCGCAGCTGCGGGAGCTCCTCGTCCAGCACTGGCCGTGCTTCGAGCCCTACCTCGACGACCGCCGCGAGGTGGAGCTGGCCCTGGACGAGCTGGAAGTCTCCCGCAATGTGGTCTCCCGCAACCGCGCCCTGTCCGAGACGGTCCTCGCCCAGGCCGAGCGGGCCTCCGCCCGGCTGCTGGAGATCCTCGGCAGCGGCACCGGCTCCCCCTCCGCCGACCGGCTGCCCATCGACGCCGTCGAGGACCTCGTCGGCGACCGCTACGCGGATGTGGTGGGCGTCCATTCCGACCGGGTGCGGCTCCAGCGCCAGCTGCCCGCCGAGGACCTCTTCGGCAACGCCCGCCGCCTCGACGCCGTCGGCATCGGGCTCAACCTCCTGGTCCAGAACTACTCGGGCCGCCGGCTGGTCCGGCTGGCCGAATCCGGCTGCCGGGCCCGGCTGCTCTTCCTCAACCCGGCGAGCAGCGCGGTGCGGCGGCGGGAGCGCGAGCTCGGCCTGAAGAAGGGCGAGATGAGCCGCTCGGTGGAGATGAACATCCTCCATATGCGGCGGGTGCGCGCCCGGCTGCGGGACCCGGGCGCGTTCGAGATCCATGTCTTCGACGAGACCCCCCGCTTCACCGCCTACCTGGTCAACGGCGACGGCACGGACAGCCTCGCCGTCGTCCAGTCGTATCTGCGCAAGGCCCGGGGCATGGAGGCCCCGGTCCTGGTGCTGCGCGGCGGCGGGCGGGGCCGCGAGGTCGTCCGCGAGGGCGTGGCCGAGGAGGGCGAGGGCGGGCTCTTCGGCACCTACCGCGAGGAGTTCGAGAGCGTCTGGGCGGACTCCCGGCCGGTGTCCTGAACCGACGTTATGAGCCGGTGCCCCGGTGCGGGGGGCGCAGGGCGCGGGCCGCCCAGCGGCCGTCGGTGCGGCTGATGTGCACCGGGTGGTCGAAGCACTTGGTGATGTGGTCCGTGGTCACCACCTCGTCCACCGCGCCCGACGCCAGGCACTCCCCGGTGCGCAGCAGCATGGCGTGGGTGGTGCTGGCGGGCAACTCCTCCAGGTGGTGGGTGACCAGGACCGTGGCCAGTTCGGGGTGGTCCCGGCGCAGGGCGTCCAGGCTCTCCAGCAGCTGCTCACGGGCGGCCAGATCCAGACCGGTGGCCGGTTCGTCGAGCAGCAGCAGCCGGGGGAGGGGCATCAGCGCCCGGGCGATCAGCACCCGGCAGGCGGGGCGCGGGGCGTCGGGGCGGGCCGGCGCGGCCCCGCTGGCGCCCCGGGCGTGGGGGGGGGGGTCAC
>NZ_JBHYVB010000357.1:0-2431 GCF_042750115.1 Streptomyces sp. NPDC059455 | reverse complement strand
CACACGCGGGGACGAGAAAACCACCCCCCCGCGCCGGGGGAGCCCCCCCACCCCCCCCCCGCCCAACCCCCCCCGCCCCCGCCGCCCTCGCCACCGCCCCCCCCCCCCCGCGTCCAGCTTCCCGCCCATGCCGAGGGTGGTGAGCAGCCGTTCGGCCCGGTCGCGCTGGTCGGGGCTGGGGCGGTGGCGGGGGACCGGCTCCACGGTGTTGGTCAGCCCGGTGAGCACCACGTTCCGCACCCGCAGCGGGGAGCGCAGCGGATGCCGGGGATCCACATGGCCCACGAACGACCGCAGCTCCCGCATATCCACCCGCCCCAGCGTGCGGCCGAGGACCTCCACCGTGCCGCGCGTGGGGTGCACCAGCGCGCCCGCCAGGCTGAGCAGGGTGGACTTGCCCGCGCCGTTGGAACCGAGCAGCGCCCAGTGCTCGCCCTGGTGGACGGTGAGCGAGACCGAGCGCAGCAGCGGGGTGCCGTCGCGCACCACATCCACCTCGCGCAGGTTGAGTACGGGGACGGCCGGGGCGGTCACGGGGCCGCCACCTCCTTTTCGCTGTTGTCGCTTTCGAGTTCGCTCGTGTCGCTGCTGCTGTTGCTCTCGCTGGCGCTGTCGCTGTCGCTGCCGAAGAGTTCCATGACGGCCTCGAGATGGGAGACCGTGGCCGCGATCGCGGTGTCGGCGTCGCCGCGCGCCAGCCCGTCCAGCAGTTCGGCGTGGGCGCACGACACATCGGGCAGGGCCGGCTCGTGGCTGACCATCTCCACCAGCGCCTCGCGCAGCACCGGCAGGACGGAGGTGAACAGGCCGAGCAGCACGGCGTTCCCGGACAGCTCCACCACGGTCCGGTGGAAGGCCAGATCTGCGTCCACGAAGGCGGACGGATCGTCTCCGGCCCGCTTCTCGCGCAGCGCGAGATGGTCCCGCAGCCGCCCGATGTCCTCGGGGCGGATGCGCCCGGCGGCCAGCCGGGCGGCCTCGACCTCGAGGGCGCGGCGCACCTCGTACACCTCGCGCAGCCGGGCCCGGCGCAGCAGCCGCCGCATATCGCCCTCCCCGGCGGGGGCCGGAGGCCGCGCGGCGTAGGTGCCCGAGCCGTGGCGCACCTCGACCAGCCCGTCATGGGCCAGCAGCCGCACGGCCTCCCGCACCGAGGAGCGGCCGACGCCCAGTTCGGCGGCGAGCGCCACCTCGTTGGGCAGCCGCTCGCCGGGCCGCCAGCGGCCCTCGGTGAGCATCGCGCGCAGGGCGCTCTCGACCCGTGGCACCACGGGTCCATGCCGCAATCGTGCCGTCTCCGCCGCCACCGCGCCGCCTCTCCCTGAACGGTCATCCGAGGACGGCGGGGACTCTAACACAGAGTCCTCAGACGTCTGAGGACTCGCTCCGGCGCACCGGGCGTTGTCAGTGGTGCATGGGAAGGTGGTGCACACATGGGGGAAGTACGACAAAGGGAGGGGCGGCCATGAGCTGGCACCGGGGGCTGCTGATCGGATTCGACCTGGAGACGACGGGCACCGATCCGCGCGCGGCACGGATCGTGACGGCGGCCGTGGTCGAGGTGAGGGGCGGGGAGCCGGTCGGGCGCCGCGAGTGGCTGGCCGATCCTCAAGTGCCCATCCCTGAGGACGCCGTGGCGGTGCACGGGATCACCGGTGAGCGGGCGGCGGCGGAGGGCAGGCCCGCGCGCGAGGTGGTCGAGGAGGTCGCCGAGGTGCTGGTGGCCCACTGGCGCGCCGGCGCCCCGGTGGTGGCGTACAACGCGGCGTTCGATCTCAGCCTGCTCGCCGCCGAGTTGGGGCGGCACGGGCTGCGCCCGCTGAGCGAGCGGCTGGAGGGCGCGGAGACCGGCCCCGTCGTGGATCCGTACACGATAGACCGCGCCGTCGACCGCTACCGCAAGGGCAAGCGCACGCTGGAGGCCGTCTGCGGGGAGTACGGGGTGGTGCACGACCGCGCCCATGACGCCGGTGCGGACGCGCTGGCGGCGGTGCGGGTCGCCTGCGCGCTCGCCGAGCGGTACGGCGAGGTCGCCGGGCTCGAGCTGTGGGACCTCCACCGCAAGCAGGTGGGGTGGTACGCGCACTGGGCGGCCGACTTCCAGTCCTGGCTGCGCCGCAAGGGCACCCCGGACGCGGTCGTGGACGGCGGCTGGCCGCTGCGGGAGGCGGACGCGGTGGTGGGGTGACCGGGGCAGCGGCCCGCCGGGCGGATGTCCGGGCGCGCCGCACCGATGAGTTTCCGGCGGATGGCCGGTCCGTGCGGGTAAGCCGGTCCGTGCGGGTAGGGGGGACGGACCGCGGACCCGAGCATCGTGCCGCCTGCGGCGGGCTGTTCCCCTCCCCGCCCCTTCCCGAAACTGGGGCTCCGCCCCAGACCCCACATAGGCCTCCGCCCCACCCCCCGGCGCGGGGGGGGGCCCGGCACCCCC
>NZ_JBHYVB010000356.1:0-6350 GCF_042750115.1 Streptomyces sp. NPDC059455 | reverse complement strand
AACGCCTCCCATGACGTCTCCAGCAGCAACCGCTGCTGCGGATCCATCGCCAGCGCCTCACGCGGCGAGATCCCGAAGAAGTCCGCGTCGAACTCGGCCGCGTCGTAGAGAAAACCACCTTGCCGCGCGTAGCTGGTCCCCGCATGGTTAGGGTCCGGGTCGAACAGATTGTCCAGATCCCAGCCACGGTCCACCGGGAACTCCCCGATACCCTCGTCTCCCGCCAGGACCAGTTCCCACAAGTCCTCCGGCGAGGCCACGCCACCCGGCAACCGGCAGGCCATCCCCACGATCGCGATGGGCTCGGTGGGATCGCCCGCCGTCCACGCCGATCCGGTCCGTCCGGTGTCCTGTCCGAGAAGCCGGGCGTGCAGGAACGACGCGAGCGCGGCCGGTGTCGGGTGGTCGAAGGCGAGCGTGGTGGGCAGTTCGGCGCCGGTCAGGTCTCGCAGGCGGTTGCGGAGCCGGACCACGTTCAGCGAGTCGAAGCCGAGGTCCTGGAACGCCCGTTCACCGTCGATCGCCGAGGCGTCGTCGTGCCCCAGTACGGCTGCCGCGCTGCTCAGCACCAGGTCGAGAACCATCCGGTGTTGCTCGGCCTCGGTGCCGGACATCAGCCGCGCTGCGAAGGCCGTGGCGTTGGCGTCCTGGGGCGCCGTGGGCTCCGGCAGCGGCCGAGGACCCGGCTCACCCACCGCGGAGGCGTCCGATTCGGGAGCGTCCGGCCAGTACCGCCGGTGTTGGAAGGCGTACGTCGGCAAGTCGACCGTACGCCGCGGGGTACCCGTGACCAGGGCGTTCCAGTCGACCGGGACACCACGGACGTGCAGTCGGGCGAGCGCGGCCACGGCGGCGACCGGATCGGACTGTTCGCCGCCGTACAACGTGGGGACGAACATGGCCGGGGCGGCGCCGTCGCCCAGCGCTTCCTGCGCCATGGCGGTGAGGACACCGTCGGGGCCCAGTTCGAGGAAGGTCGTGGAGCCCTGGGCGTGGAGTGTGGTGACGCCGTCGAGGAAACGGACGGTCCTGCGTGCGTGCTCGACCCAGTACTCCGGGGAGCACAGCTGATCGGGGGTGGCCAACTCGCCCGTGACGTTGGAGACGATCGGCACCGCCGGAGGCGCGTACGACAGCCCGGCGGCGATTGCGCGGAACTCGTCGAGCATGCCGTCCATGTGCGCTGAGTGGAAGGCATGGCTGACCCGTAGCCGCTTGGTCCGGTATCCCTTGGCCACGCATATCCGCTGAACGGCAACCACGGCGTCCGGGTCGCCGGAGACGACGACGGAGGCGGGCCCATTGACCGCGGCGATGTCCACGGCCCCCGGTGCTTCGGCCAGCAGAGAGCGAGCCACCGCCTCGGAGACGTTGAGCGCCACCATCGCGCCACCGGGCAGGGCCTGCATCAGCCGCCCCCGTGCGGCCAGCAACACGGCCGCGTCCTCGAGGGACAGCACGCCCGCCACATGGGCCGCGGTCAGCTCACCCACGGAGTGACCGGCGAGGAAGTGGGGGCGCACGCCCCAGGACTCGTACAGCCTGAACAGCGCTGTCTCCAGCGCGAACAGCCCCGCCTGGGCGAACACGGTACGGTCGAGCAGCTCCACCTCGGGGGTCCCGGACTGGGCGAGCACGACATCCCGGACGGGGTGTTCGACATGCCCGGCGTCGACCAGATGGCGGTCCAGTTGCGCGCAGACCGCGTCGAAGGCATCGCGGAACACGGGATACCGCGCACGCAGTTCCCGGCCCATCCCCGGGTGCTGGCTGCCCTGCCCGGTGAACAACACCGCGAGCCTGCCGGGGCTCGCCACACCTCGCGCCACGGGACCATCGCTCGGCCCGGCGATGGCATCCAGCCCGCTCAGCAACTCCGCACGCCCCGGGCCCACGACCACGGCCCGGTGGTCGAATGTGGCCCGTGTGGCGATCAGGGTGTGTGCGATGTCGTCCGGGCCGAGCTCCGGGTGGCTGCGGGCGAATTCGGCGAGCCGGGCCGCCTGGCCGTACAGCGCGTCGGCGCTCCTCGCCGAGATCACCCACGGTACGGCGGCGATCGCGTCCGTGCCCTCCGCGGCAGGCTCGGCGGCGATGGCCGGTGCCTGCTCCACGATCACATGGGCGTTGGTGCCGCTGACGCCGAAGGCGGACACCCCGGCCCGGCGCGGACGCCCCACCTCCGGCCACGCACGCCCCTCGGTCAGCAACTCCACCAAGCCCGCCGACCAGTCCACCTCCGGGGTGGGGGCATCGACGTGCAACGTCCGCGGCAGAACACCGTGCCGCATCGCCATCACCATCTTGATCACACCGGCCACGCCCGCGGCGGCCTGGGCATGACCGATGTTGGACTTCACCGAGCCCAGCCACAGCGGCCGGTCGCGGTCCTGTCCGTACGTGGCGAGGATGGCCTGCGCCTCGATGGGATCGCCCAGTGCCGTACCCGTGCCATGTGCCTCGACCACGTCCACCTCGGCGGCCGACACACCCGCGCCGGCCAGCGCCTGACGGATGACCCGCTGCTGTGACGGGCCATTCGGCGCCGTCAGACCGTTGGACGCGCCATCCTGGTTCACCGCGCTGCCCCGCACCACCGCCAGCACCTGGTGACCGTTCCGCTCCGCGTCCGACAGCCGCTCCAGCAGCAGCACCCCGACGCCTTCGGCCCACCCCGTACCATCGGCCGAGGCGGCGAAGGGCTTGCACCGGCCGTCGACCGACAGTCCGCGCTGGCGGGAGAAGTCCACGAAGGCATCGGGACCGGCCATCACCGTCACCCCACCGGCCAGCGCCATCGAACACTCCCCCGCCCGCAGCGCCTGCGCCGCCAGATGCAGCGCCACCAACGACGAGGAGCACGCCGTGTCCACCGTGACCGCGGGTCCCTCCAGGCCCAGGGTGTAGGCCACGCGACCGGACAGGACGGCCGCGGAGACGCCGGTGATCCGGTGCCCCTCGACCTCGTCCGGAACGTGGCGCAGGCGGATCGCGTAGTCCTGGGTGTTCATTCCGGTGAACACTCCGATGCCGCTGCCGACCAACGTCGTCGGGTCGATCCCGGCCCGCTCGAACACCTCCCATGAGGTCTCCAGCAGCAACCGCTGCTGCGGGTCCATTGCCAGCGCCTCACGTGGCGAGATGCCGAAGAACTCGGCGTCGAAGCCGGCGGCGTCGGAGAGGAAGGCGCCGTGCCGGACGTAGGAGGTGCCGGGGTGGTCCGGGTCGCGGTCGTAGAGCGCGGACAGATCCCAGCCACGGTCGTCCGGGAAGTCGCCGACGGCGTCACCGCCCTCACTGATCAGCCGCCAGAAGTCCTCGGGGCTGTTCGCCCCGCCCGGAAAGCGGCAGCTCATCGCCACAATGGCGATGCCATCGTCCGAAGCCCCGCCCGTGGTTGCCGGGGCGGCGGGGGCACTCGGTGACCCCAGCAACTCGGCGTGCAGATGCCGGGTGAGGGTCCGTGGGCTCGGGTGGTCGTAAAGCAGGGTGGAGGGAAGCCGGAGGCCGGTGGCCGTGTTGAGTCGGTTGCGCAGTTCCACGGACGTCAGCGAGTCGAACCCCAGGTCACGGAAGGCCCGTTCGGCGGCGATGCTGTCCGTCGATGAGTGTCCGAGCACCTGGGCGGCATGGTGTGTGACCAGGTCCAGCAGCGTCTGCTCCCGTTCGGCGGGGTCCACCGACTCCAGCCGCCGTACGAGATCGGTCCGCGGCGCTGCCGTACCGCTCACGACCCGGCGGCCCGGTGGCACCAGCTTGTGCAGCAGAGGGACGACTGGGGTGGCGGCCGCGTTGGCGCGCAGGCCCGCCAGGTCCAGGCGGGCCGCCACCAGGGCGGGCGTGGCGCTGCGCAGACCGGCGTCGAACAGCGTCAGACCGGTCTGCTCCGACAGGGCGGTCATGCCGAAGCGCCGGGTGTGCTGCCGCAGGTCGGCCGCGGTGAGATGTGTGGTCATCTCACTGCTGAGCGCCCAGTGGCCCCAGGCGAGCGAGGTGGCCGGGAGCCCCTCCGCCCTGCGTTGCCGAGCGAGGGCGTCCAGGAAGGCGTTGGCCGCGGCGTAGTTGGCCTGTCCGGGGTTGCCGAAGACGCCGGCGGCCGAGGAGAACACCACGAAGGCGGCGAGGTCCATGTCGCGCGTCAGCTCATGCAGGATGAGGGCCGCGTCCGCCTTGGGGCGGAGAACGGTGTCCAGCCGTCCGGGGGTCATGGCGGTGACCACGCCGTCGTCCAGGACACCGGCGGTGTGGACGACCGCCGTGAGGGGCGCTTCGGCGGGCAGCGAGGCGAGCAGGTCCGCCACCGCGGCCCGGTCCGTGATGTCGCAGGCCACGGTGCGTACGGACGCGCCCAAGGCACCGAGTTCGGACTCCAGCTCCGCCACGCCTTCGGCTGCGCCGCCACGGCGGCTGACCAGCAGGAGGTTACGTACGCCGCGCTCGGCCGCGAGGTGCCGTGCGAACAGCCCGCCAAGCGCACCGGTGCCACCGGTGATGAGCACCGTGCCGGTCGGGTCCAGCGCTCGCGATGGCTCTTCCTCGCTCGGCGTGGCGCGCACCAGCCTCGGTACGGATGCCACCCCGGCGGTGATGGCGATCTGCGGTTCGCCGGTGGCCAGGGCGGCGGGCAGCAGCGCGCCGGAGGCGCCGTCCTCGTCCATCGCCACCAGGACCAGCCGGCCCGGGGCCTCGGACTGTGCCGAACGCACCAGTCCCCAGACCGCCGCGCAGCTCGGGTCGGTGACCTCGCGTGTGACGATGACCAGCCGCGAGTCGTTCTCCGGCGCGGCCAGCCACGCCTGGACCCACTCCAGCGCCTGCGAGGTGAGCGCCCGGAGGCCGTGTGTGATGTACGTCAGGTCCACGCGTACGAAGGGCGGTACGTCGCCGTGGTCGGCCAACGTTGTCAACTCGGCCGGGCTCGTCACCGTCACCATCGCCGGATCCGAGGCGGCCGGGGCGGATGCGGCCGACGCGACCGGGAACCATTCCACCTCGAACAGGGCGTCCTGCGGTTGCGTCCCCGCTGCCGACAGCCATACGTCGGCCGGGAGCGGCCGCGACGTCACCGAGCCCACGGACCCGACCGCCTTCCCGGTGGAGTCCGCCAGCTGCAGCGTCACGCCGCCCTGACCGTCGGGGCTGATGCGCGCGCGCAGTGCGGTCGCGCCGGTCGCGGACAGGGACACCGCGCGGTAGGCGACGGGCAGTGCCGTTGCCTCGGCGTGCGTGTCGGCGTGGCATACGGCTTCCAGCAGGGCGGGGTGCAGTGTGCAACGCGCGGCTTCGGCCTGCTGGTCGTCGGCCAGTTCCACCTCGGCGAACACATCGGTGCCACGGGTCCACGCCGAGCGCAGTACGCGGAACGCCGGGCCGAGGCCACGTCCGGCACGTGCCAGATCGTCGTACACCTGGTCCACATCGATGGGTGTGGCCCCGGGTGGCGGCCATGTCGCAAGGTCGACATCGGGCACGGTGGTGGCCTGGGCCAGCGTGCCCGTGGCGTGCCGGTTCCAGTTCGTACTGCCCGACCCGTTGCCCTGCCGGCGGGAGTGGACAGTGAGGCGCCGTCGGCCGGAGTCATCAGCCCCACCGACGACCACCTGGAGCTGCACACTCATGCCCGCCATCAGCACGAGTGGGGCCTCGATCAGCAACTCGTCGACGGCACCGCAGCCAACCTCGTCACCGGCGCGCACCGCCAGCTCCACAAAGGCCGATCCGGGGAGGACGGGCGTACCGGCCACCGTGTGGTCGGCCAGCCACGGGTGGGTGCTCAGCGACAGTCGGGAGGTGAACAACACCCCGTCCATGTCGGGCAGTTCCACCCAAGCGCCCAGCAGAGGATGCCGAGCACCGGCGAGGCCGACGGCGGTCACCTCACCGCTCCGGGGGCCGCCCTTCAGCCAGTAGTGCTGGTGTTGGAAAGCGTAGGTCGGGAGGTCACACGCGGTGTGCGCCGGGACATTGCCGAGCAGGGCGGACCAGTCGACGGGGACACCGCGTACGTAGGCCTCGGCCAGGGAGGTCAGCACCCGGCGCATGCCGCCGTCGTCCCGGCGAAGTGTGCCGGTCACCACGACCGGTCCGGCGTCCGTTTGCTCTGCCGCCGCCTCGATGCTCATCGTCAGCACCGGATGGGCACTCACCTCAACGAAGGCCCGGAAGTCCTCCTCCAGCAGGCGCTCGATGGACGGGGCGAAGCGGACGGTGCTCCGCAGGTTGCGGTACCAGTACCCGGCATCCAGCTCTGCCGTGTCCAGCCACTCCCCCTCCACCGTGGAGAAGAACGGGATACGTGAAGACACCGGCCGGACCTGCGACAACGACCGGGCCAGCTCCTCCTCGATCAC
>NZ_JBHYVB010000355.1:0-6357 GCF_042750115.1 Streptomyces sp. NPDC059455 | reverse complement strand
CACGCCGCCGCGATCTCACCCTGCGAATGACCAATGACCGCCGCCGGCTCCACACCGTACGAACGCCACAACTCCGCCAACGACACCATCACCGCGAACAGGACGGGCTGGACCACATCCACCCGCTCCAGCGCCGCCGGGTCGCTGAGCACATCCACCAGCGACCAGTCCACATGCGGCGCCAGAGCCACCGCGCACTCCTCGATCCGCCGGGCGAACACCGGCGAGGAATCCAGCAGCCCCGCCGCCATCCCCACCCACTGCGACCCCTGACCGGGGAAGACGAACGCAACCCCGGCACTGCGCCTGGCAACACCCTCGACCAGCCCGGAGCCGCCCCGGCCCGCGAGGTGAACAGTCAGCGCCCGTACCGCCTCCGCACGATCGGGGGCCAGCACGACCGCGCGGTGCTCGAAGGCGGTCCGCGTGGTGGCCAGGGAGAATCCGATGTCCTCGGCCGCGACCTCCGGGTGCCGCTCCACGTGCTCCAGCAGCCGCCTGGCCTGGGCGCGCAGCGCCGCCTCGGACTTGCTCGACAGCAGCCAGGGGACGAGCGGCAACGCCGTCCGGGGCGCCTCCGCCTCCTCCGCCACGCCCGGGTCAGAAGCGCTGTCGGCAGCGGCCGGTGACGGCGCCTGCTCAATGATGACGTGGGCGTTGGTGCCACTGATACCGAACGAGGACACCCCGGCCCGGCGCGGCTCCTCACCCTCGGGCCACGCGGTGGCCTCGGCGAGGAGTTCGACAGTGCCCGCCGCCCAGTCAACGTGCGGGGACGGCTCCTCGATGTGCAGGGTGCGGGGCAGCATGCCGTGTCGCATCGCCAGCACCATCTTCATCACACCGGCCACACCCGCCGCCGCCTGCGTATGACCGATGTTCGACTTCACCGACCCCAGCAGCAGCGGATCATCCGTGGCGCGCTCGCGGCCGTAGGTGGCCAGCAGCGCCTGCACCTCGATCGGATCACCCAGCGACGTCCCCGTCCCATGCGCCTCCACCGCATCGACCTGCCCGGCCGTGAGCCCGGCATTGGCCAGCGCCTGACGGATCACCCGCTGCTGCGACGGCCCATTGGGCGCGGACAGCGCACTGCTCGCACCATCCTGATTCGTCGCCGTACCCCGCACCACCGCCAACACACGATGCCCATTGCGCTGTGCATCGGACAGCCGCTCCAGGAACAGCATGCCCACACCCTCGGCAGGCCCGAAACCGTCCGCCCCCGCCGCGAACGGCTTGCACCGCCCATCCGCCGCAAGCCCACGTTGACGGCTGAAACCAACAAACGTGCCAGGCGTGGCCATGACGGTGACACCACCGGCCAGAGCCAGGGAACACTCACCCTGACGCAGCGCCTGCACCGCCAGATGCAGAGCCACCAGCGACGAGGAACACGCGGTGTCCACCGTCACCGCCGGACCCTCCAGCCCCAACGTGTAGGCCACACGCCCGGACACGACGCTGAAGGCGCTGCCGGTCACCAGATGACCCTCGACACCCTCGGGGGCCTCGTGCACCCGCGGCCCGTAGTCAGGGGCCACCGCCCCGACAAAGACCCCGGACCGACTGCCCTTGAGCGAGGCCGGGTCGATGCCCGCCCCCTCAATCGCCTCCCACGAGGTCTCCAGCAGCAGCCGCTGCTGGGGATCCATCGCCAGCGCCTCACGCGGGGAGATCCCGAAGAAATCGGCGTCGAAGTCGCCGACGTCGTGCAGGAATCCGCCCTCACGCGCATACGAGGTACCCGGCCGATCAGGGTCCTCGTCGTAGAGCGAGTCGAGGTCCCAGCCGCGGTCCTCGGGAAACGGCGTGATGGCGTCCTCGGCCCCGCTCAACAGCCGCCAGAACTCCTCGGGGGTACGCACCCCGCCGGGGAAGCGGCAGCTCATCCCGACAATCGCGATCGGTTCGCGGGCCGCCGACTCCACATCCTGCAGACGCTGCCGCGCCTGGTGCAGATCAGCCGTCACCCGCCGGAGGTAGGCAAGCAGCTTTTCTTGTTCCGACATCAGAACCTCTCTGGGTCAGCGCTTCGGGAGCGGGTGATCGGCGGGCAGGTGTGGCTTCGTGGATGCACCGTGGTGGCGGCCGCTGGTCGGATCACGACGTCCCGAACTCCTCGTCGATGAAGGCGAAGAGCTCGTCGGCCGCCGCCGTCTCCAGGTGGTCGGCGACACCGTCCGCGTCGCCGGAGACGTTGGTCGCTCCGCCGGCCTGGCCGTCCGGCACCGGGCCGCCACGGCCGCCGTCCCACTGGGACAGCAGGCGCTTCAGTCGGCCGGCCACCATCGTTCGGGTGGCATCGTCGGCTTCCGTGTCCGTGCCGAGCAGCGCGGCTTCCAGCCGGTCGAGTTCGGCGGCCACGTCGGGCGCCTCGTCCGCCGCCACGGGGGCGATCTCCGCCCCCAGGTGTCCGGCCAGCGCGGCGGGCGTCGGGTAGTCGAAGATGAGCGTGGCGGGCAGGCGTAGCCCGCTGGCCGCGTTCAGCCGGTTGCGCAGCTCGACCGCGGTGAGCGAGTCAAAGCCCAGCTCCAGGAAGCCGCGATCGGTGTCCACCGCGGACGCCGTCCCATGACCGAGCACCGTGGCGGCGTGCTCCTGGACCAGACGCAGCAGCATCCGCCGCCGCTCCCCCTGACCAAGCCCCGACAGCCGCCGCGCCAGCGACGCCTCCTGCGAACCAGCCTCTTCCTGGGCCGAGGCACGCCGGGACGGAACAGGTCGTCGTACGAGTCCATTCAGCAACGGGGGCACCGGCGCGGTGTCGGCGGTGGCCGCCAACTGGCCGAGGTCGAGCCGCGCGGGCACCACCACACCCTCGGCCAGCCGACCCGCCGTATCGAACAGCCGCAACCCCTCCTCCGAGGAGAACGGCACCAGCCCACCCCGCGTCATCCGCGAGATGTCCGCCTGATCGAGATGTCCGGTCATCCCGGAGCGCTCGGCCCACAGACCCCAGGCAAGCGACACTCCCGGCAGCCCCATCGCCCGGCGCCGCTGAGCCAGTCCATCGAGGAACGTGTTGGCGGCGGCGTAGTTGGCCTGCCCAGCGGCCCCCAACACACCGGCGGCCGAGGAGAACAGGGCGAACATGGCCACATCGAAACGACGCGTCAGCTCGTGCAGATGCCACGCCCCATCCACCTTCGCCCGCAACACCGCATCCAGCCGCTCCGGCGTCAGCGACGTCACCGTGCCATCATCCAGAAGACCCGCGGCATGAACCACACCGGTCAGACCATGCCCATCGGGGAGGTCGGCCAGCAGTCCTTCCAGCGCGTCGCGGTCGGCGACATCACAGGCGGCGATCGTGACCGAAGCCCCCAGGGCCGTCAGCTCCGCCTCGAGCTCCGTCAGGCTCTCGGCCGCGCGGCCACGACGGCTGACCAGCAGCAGCCGGCGCATCCCGTGCTCCGCCACCAGATGCCGGGCGACCAGACCGCCCAGGACGCCACCGGCACCGGTGATCAGTACGGTCCCCTCCGGATCCAGCGCGGCGGGAACACTCAGCACCAGCTTGCCCACATGACGCGCCTGACTCATGAACCGGAACACCTCAGGAGCCCTGCGCACATCCCACACCCGCGTAGGCAGCGGCCGCAGTTCATCTCGCTCGAAGAGGGCCACGATCTCCGCGAGCATCTCCCCGATGCGCACCGGACCCGCCTCGGCCAGGTCGAACGCCCGGTACATCACCCCCGGATGCGCCGCCGCCACCTCCTCCGCGGACCGCACATCCGTCTTGCCCATCTCGATGAACCGCCCGCCCTCACCCAGCAACCGCAGCGAGGCGTCCACGAACTCACCGGCCAGGGAGTCCAGAACCACATCCACACCACGACCGCCCGAGGCGGCCCTGAACCGCTCCTCGAACTCCAGCGTCCGCGACGACGCGATATGCGCATCATCCAGCCCGAGACCGCGCAGGATGTCCCACTTGGACTCGCTCGCGGTCGCGAACACCTCCACACCCCACGCCCGCGCCAACTGCACCGCGGCCATCCCCACACCACCGGTGGCGGAATGCACCAACAGCGACTCACCACGCCGCAGGCCCCCCAGCTCCCGCAGTCCGTACAAAGCCGTTCCGAAGACGACGGGGATGGGCGCGGCCTGGGTGTAGGACCAGCCGTCCGGGATCCGCACCAGGCTGCGATGGTCCGCCACGGCCAGCGGCCCGAAACCACCGGCCCACAGCCCCATCACCCGATCGCCGACGGCGAGAGAAGTGACACCGGAACCGGTGGCCACGACCACACCGGCTCCCTCGCTCCCCATCACGGCCCCCGGGTCCGGGTACATGTTCAGGGAGATCAGGACATCGCGGAAGTTCATGCCCGTGGCACGCACGGCGACCCGCACCTCGTGCTCGCCGAGCTCCCCGGTGACATCCGTGGCCGGGGCCAGCCTCAGCCCCTCCAACGTGCCCGCTCCGGACGCCTCCAGCCGCCACGCCTCCCCGCCCTCCGGCGGCGTCAGCACACCACTCGCGGCGCCGGCGGCCAGACGTGGCACCAGCACCTCGGCACCGCGCACCGCGAGCTGCGGCTCCCCAATCGCCACCGCCTGATGCACCACGGCCAGCGATGCCTCGGCGCCGTCCATGTCGAGCAGGACGAACCGGTCCGGATGCTCGGCCTGCGCCGACCGCACCAGCCCCCATGCCGTGGCCCCCGCCAGATCACGCGGATCCGCACCGTCCTCGGTCGCCAGCGCGCCCCGGGTGACAAGCACCAGCCGCGCCCCGGCGAACTGGTCCTCCGCCAGCCACGCCCGCACCACGTCCAAGGTCCGGTGGGCCACCGCCCGCGCCGCCGGGACGACGTCCTCGCCGGGGCCGGAGGACACCGTGACGAACACCAGATCCGGCATAGGAGCGCCCGATCCCACATGCGCCGCGAGAGCGGCCAGGTCGGTGTGTTCCTCCACCGACCCGTCGGCGGCCTTCAACGCCCGGGCCAGGCCGAAGACGTCCGGTCCGGCCACGGCGCACCGGTCGGTGGCGGGGGCGGGGTTGGTGGCGGGGGCCGCGACCCACTCCAGCCGGTACAGCGACTCGTCGTCGCCGGCGGACGACGCGAGCTGCGCTTCCGAGACCGGCCGGGTGACCAGCGCATCCGCCGACGCCACCAGCGTCCCGGCGGCATCCGCCACCAGGACGGACATCCCCTCGGCACCCGTACGGGCCAGCCGTACCCGCAGGGACGTCGCGCCAGTGGCGTACAGCGACATACCGCTCCACACGAACGGCAGCTGGATCCCCTTCCCGCTTCCCTCCGCGGCGGCGGACACCAGCCAGGCGTGCAGCGCCGCATCGAGCAGCGCGGGATGCAGCCCGAACCGGGCCGCCTCGGCCCGCGACTCCTCCGGCAGCGCCACCTCGGCGAAGACCTCATCGCCCTTGCGCCACACGGCACGCAGCCCCTGGAACACCGGTCCGTACGCGATCCCGGTGGCCGCCACATCCTCGTAGAAGTCCGCGGTCTCGAGCGCTTCCGCCCCCGCCGGCGGCCATGCCTCCAGGCCCACCGGGCCCGCCGCCCTGTCGGCGGTGGAGTTCAGAGCCAGCATGCCCTTCGCGTGGCACGTCCACGACGCGTCCGGGCCATCGCCACGGCGGGAATACACACTGAACTCGCGCTGCCCATCCTGCCCGGGCCCGCTCACCATCAGCTGCACCTGGACCGCCCCCTCCTCGGGCAGCACCAGAGGCGCCTCAAGCGTCAGCTCCTCCAACCGGTCACAACCCACCGCATCACCGGCCCGCGACGCCAGCTCGACAAACGCCGTACCGGGCAGGATGACCCGGCCGAACACCGCATGGTCGGCAAGCCAGGGATGCGTACGCAGCGACAGCCGACCGGTCAGCAGGAACCCATCGGAGTCGGGCAGCGGCACGGCGGCCCCCAGCAACGGATGCCCGGCCGAGTCCAACCCCACCGACGCCACATCACCAGCGCCGTTGATGGCCTCGGGCTCCAGCCAGAAGCGCGTGCGCTGGAAGGCGTACGTCGGCAGCTCCACACGCTCCGCACCCGTCCCGGCGAACACTCCCGCCCAGTCGACGGACACACCGCCCACATACGCCTGGGCCACAGAGGTCAGAAAACGCTCCAGGCCGCCTTCCTCACGGCGCAGCGAACCCACGGCGGTGACGTGCGTCGCGTGGTCCTCGGCCGTCTGCTCAACCCCCATGGTGAGCACCGGATGGGCACTGGCCTCGATGAACACCTGGAAGCCGTCGGCCAGCAGGACACGGACGGTCTCGTCGAAACGCACCGTCTGACGCAGATTCCGGTACCAGTACGCGGCGTCCAGACCGGCCGTGTCCAGCACCCCGCCGGTCACCGTCGA
>NZ_JBHYVB010000354.1:0-6422 GCF_042750115.1 Streptomyces sp. NPDC059455 | reverse complement strand
GCGCCCCGAAGGGGCGCGGGGAACTGCGCGACCAGCCACGACGGCGCCGCAGTCGGCCGACGACCCATCGCGGCACTTCCCGCGGAGCGCTTAGCCGCCGCCCAGCTCCGCATGGCGTGCGGCCAGCCGCCGCGCGCCGTGCTCGGTCAGCGAGCCGTGCAGCCGTAGCCGGGCCACGCCGCCGTCCGGGTAGATGTCGATCCGGACGTGGGTCACCGGCGGGGCCGCGTTCAGGAGGAAGCGGTGGACCGTGTCGGGCTGGAGGCGGGTGCGGGGCAGGAGCTCGGTCCAGGCCGGGGCCGTGTGGTCGGCCGGGTCCGCGCCGGTTGTCACGTCGAGGCCGTACAGCGCCGCCCAGCCCGGTGCGTTGCCCTTGTAGCAGCCGGTGTCGATCTCCACGGCGCGGATGGTCCCCTGGGCGGCGAGGCGGTAGCGGACCCAGTCGTGGCCCGTGTCGCGACGGCGGCGGGTCTCCCAGCCCTCGTCCATCTTCTGGGAGCGGCCCGGACCGATGGAGTTGGCGGGCGGGGAGTAGAAGCGGTCGGAGGCGTCCTCGGCCGCCCCGCCGTGCTCCAGCGCCACCAGGTCGAAGGTGCCGAGGGCGGTGAGCCACGCCGGGTCGGGGGCGGCCTCGCCATGGACGCGGAGGCGGGCGATGCCGCCGTCGGGGTGCTGCTTGAGGCGGAGGTGGGTGAAGCGGCGGGAGACGGGGACGGGGAAGCCGTTGGCCGCGTGGCCGCCGATCTGCGTACGGGGGACGAGCTCGGTCCATACGACGTCGTCGGCGAGGAGCTCCTCGGGGGACGGGGTGCCGTCCACCGCCGTCGCCTCGACGCTCACCGCCCGCGGGTAGTTGCCGCGGAAGTGGGCGGTGTCGACGACGATGCCGTGGACGGCCCCGGGCGCGCCGAGGCGGATCAGGGCCCAGTCGTGGTCGTCCTCGGCCGGATGCGGGGTCTCGGCCGAGGCCCCGCGCCGCCGCCGGGTCTCCCAGCCGTCCATGACCTTGCCCTTGTGGCCGAAGGACTCGGGGTCGAAGCGCGGCGTTTCGGGCTTCAGCAGGTTCTCGCGCTCGGCGAAGAACTCGTCGTTGGCCGCGATCACGCTTCCGCCGAGCCGTCGGTCGGCCAGGTCCACGAGGTGAGTGAAGGGGAGGTCGGCGGTCCGGTAGTCGGCGTACGGGTCGCCACCGCCGTACGGGGCGGCGTCGCCGGTGAAGCGGGGGATCGGCGCGGTCATGTGCGGGCCTGCCTTTCCAGCGGCGTGGTCATGGGCGGTACGGACCCTCCCCGGGGCGTGGTCATGGGCGGTACGGACCCTCCCCGGGACGCGGTCACGTGCGGGACGGCCCTCACCAGCGGCGCGGTCATGTGCGGTGCTGCCTCTCCAGGAGTCGGCCGGTGGCTTCGGTCAGCGTGCCATGGTCGGCGATCTTCCGGCCGCGCAGCCATGCGGACCGTACGACGCCGTACAGCGTTCTGCCCGCGTAGGCGGTCACCTGGTTGCGGTGGTGGAGGGCGGCGGGGTCGACGGTGAAGGTCTCGTCGGGGGCGAGGACCGCGAAGTCGGCGTCGCGCCCGGCCTCGATGGCGCCCTTACGGTCGAGACCGACGAGCGCGGCGGGGCCGGTGGACATCCAGCGGGCCACGTCGTGGAGGGTGTGGCCGCGCCGCCGGGCGGCCGTCCAGACGGCGGGGAGTCCGAGCTGGAGCGAGGAGATGCCGCCCCAGGCCCGCCCGAAGTCGTCGACCTTGAGGTCGGCCGTACAGGGCGAGTGGTCGGAGACGACGCAGTCGATCTCCCCGGCCGCCAGGCCCGCCCACAGCGCGTCCTGGTTGGCGGCCTCCCGGATGGGCGGACAGCATTTGAACTCCGTGGCGCCGTCGGGGACTTCCTCGGCGGTGAGGGTCAGGAAGTGCGGGCACGTCTCCACGGTGATGCGGACGCCCTTACGGCGGGCGTCGGCGATCAGCGGCAGCGCGTCGGCGGACGAGAGGTGCAGGACGTGGACGCGGGCGTCCAGCTCGCGGGCGAGGGCGATGAGGTCCGCGATGGCCTCGATCTCGGCGGCGCGCGGGCGGGAGGCGAGGAAGTCGGCGTAGCGCGGGCCGGTGGGCGGTGGGGCGCCGTCGATGAGGCGGGCGTCCTCGGCGTGGACGATCAGCAGTCCGCCGAAGCCAGCGATCTCGCGGAGGGCGGTCCGGAGCTGGTCGGGGGCGAGTGGCGGAAACTCGTCCACGCCGGAGGGGAGCAGGAACGCCTTGAAGCCGAGAACGCCCGCGTCGTGCAGCGGCCGCAGCTCCGGGGCGTTCCCGGGCACGGCGCCGCCCCAGAACCCGATGTCGACATGGGCCGACCGCCGGGCGACGGCCCGTTTGACCTCCAGGGCCGGGACGGTGGTGGTCGGCGGGACGCTGTTGAGCGGCATGTCGACGAGGGTGGTGACGCCGCCGGCCGCGGCGGCGCGGGTGGCCGGGCCGAACCCCTCCCATGCGGTGCGGCCGGGGTCGTTGACATGGACGTGGGTGTCGACGAGGCCGGGGAGCAGGACGTCGTCGCCGAGATCCTCGACCCGTGCGCCGTCCGGGTCCGGTGCGTCGTACGGCCCGACGGCCACGATGCGGCCGTCGGCGACGGACACGGAGGCCGCGCGCGGGCCGTCCGGCGTGACCACGTTGGCCGAGCGCAGCACCAGCTCGACGTCGGACACCGACATCCTCCTCACCCGCCAACTCCGGATTTCCGCTACCCGGAATTCATTTTTCGTTGCATTTTTCACTCCGTCGTCGGTCCGGTCAAGGCCCCGCCCGCCGTGACCTGCGAGGGAATCGGTACATCGGCCAGTTCGCCACCGACGCGGACCTTCGCGGACCTCACGGCATAGATGACCCCGGCGATGGCCATTCCGAAGACCCAGGAGAACGGGGCCACGTCCTCGAACCCCTTGACCAGGGCCAACACCGCCGAGACCGTAGCGGAGGGCACGAAGGCGATGATCGCCTCCGGGTTGAAACCCTTGCGGTAGTAGTAGGCTCCCGCCTTGTCGGCGCTGAAGAGCGCGTCGACATCGATGTTTCCGCGCCGCACCAGGTAGTAGTCCACGAGCAGCACGGCGACCAGCGGGCCGAGGAAGGCGCCGAGAGCGCCCAGGAAGTACTGGATGACGACCGGGCTCGAGTAGAGCTTCCACGGCATGACCACGATCGCGAGCACCGCCGTGATCATGCCCCCGCGCCGGAAGTCGAGGTACTTCGGCGCGAGGTTGGCGAAGTCGTACGCGGGTGAGACGAAGTTCGCCACGACGTTGATCCCGATCGTGGCGATCATGAAGGACAGCGCGCCGACCACCGTGACCACCGGGTTGTCGATCCGCGCGATGACATGGACCGGATCGGCGATCGCGGTACCGAAGACCGAGATCGTGCCCGCCGTCATCAGTACGGAGACGACGGCGAAGGCGGTGAAGTTCACCGGCAGCCCCAGCAGATTGCCGCGCCGGTACGAGCGGTGGTCCGGGGTGAAGCGGGCGAAGTCGGCGTAGTTGAGCACGAGAGTGAGGAAGGTCGCGACGGTCAGACTGACCGCGATCAGGCTCTGGTGGAGCTGCTCGCGCCCGCTCAGCCCGGTCAGGCTGTCGGTGAGCGAGATGTCGCCACCCGCCTTGGCGATCAGCCACACGGCGAGCGCGAGCATGACCAGCCAGACCACCGGGCCGGTGGCGAGGTCCTGCACCTTGCGGATGAACTCCATGCCCCGGGTGAGCAGCACCGCCTGCAGCAGCCACATCACCAGGAAGGCGATCCAGCCGAGGGTGGACAGCCCGAAGACGGAGTTGTGGTCGTATTCCGCGAGCGAGGGCGCCAGTTGGACGCCGAGGAGGATCAACGCCTCCGACGCCAGCCAGGTCTGGATGCCGTACCAGGCGACCGCCATCACCGCCCGCAGAAGGGCGGGGATATTGGCCCCGTACACACCCCAGCTGGCCCGTGCCAGCACGGGGAAGGGCACTCCGGTGCGGTGGCCGGCATGGCCCATGCGGTTCATGAACCAGTAGAGGATGGTGACACCGGCCAGCAGGGACAGGAAGACCTCCCAGGTGGGCAGCCCCAGCACAAACAGACTCGCCGCGAAGGTGTAGTTGCTGATCGCATGGGTGTCGGACATCCACATGGCGAAGATGCTGTACGTTCCCCACTTGCGCTCCACGGCGGGCGCGAGGTCTTCGTTGTGGAGACGGGGGTCCGGTTCGACGGGTGATGCCATGGCGCCCTCCATAAGAGTCGTCCGGAATAACTTTTCCGCATGACGGTGCCTTGAAGGTGTTGCCGTTCGATTACGCCGACGTTGCCCGCGGACTCACCCGTGAGATCAGGACGGCCGGGCGCTGACAGGCCAGCCGCCGATGGCCTTGGGACGGGTCGGGGCGAAGGTGCGCACCTTGCTGGTGGAGAGACCGAGCCCGACCACCGACTCGGCGAACCGCACCGCGGCGGCGACGCCGTCCACGACCGGGACCCCGCCCAGCGCCGCCGAGACCTGGTCCTGGAGCCCGGCCATGCCACCGCACCCCAGGCAGATCACCTCGGCGCCGTCCCGCTCCACCGCCTCGCGCGCGGTCCGCACGATGGCCTCGACGGTCCGCTCCGGGTCTTCCTCCAGCTCCAGCACGCCCAGGCCGGTGCCGCGCACCGCCGCGCAGCGCTGCGCCAGCCCGGCGATGAGCAGCCGGTCCCTGATCTGCGGTACGGCCCGGTCGAGAGTGGTGACGACCCCGTAGGCGTGGCCGAGCATCATGGCCAGCTGGGCGGCGGACTCGGTGATGTCGAGGACCGGTACGTCGAGGAGTTCCTGCGCCCCCTCGCGGCCCGGCTCGCCGAAGCCGGCCATCACGAGGGCGTCGAAGGGCTCGTCGTACGTGGCCAGTCGGTCCAGTACGGCGGCGGCGCTGAGATAGCCCTCGAAGTGGCCCTCGATCGACTCGGGCCCCCACAGCGGCTCGGTGGCCACGATCTCGGTGCCGGGGCTCGCGCTCGCCTCCGCGATGGCCCGGATCGAGGCCGTCATGGAGGCGGTGGTGTTGGGGTTCAGCACGAGGATGCGCATGGGACTCCCGCAGCGGTTCCGGTCCAGTGATTCAGGACGTCGATTCCGTAGGATGAAAGTTGACTTTCGATACAGAGAACCTAGCCAGCCCCGCCACCGGCGTCGAGGGAACCCGGTATTCCGGCATCGGTCGATCATGGCCAGTCCTCCATACCGGCCGTGACCGGCACCGACAGCATTTCCAAGCCCGCTGTGGGCGTCGCCGGGGACCGGTAGGCTGCCCGTGGCCGGTCGGCAGCGGATCGTCACCGTATGCGGGCCGGTGCCGACCGCTGGGAAAGGAACACCGACGTGCCGTCCGCCGAGTCCAAGACCGCCGCCACCACCGCCGGATCCGGTGGCGTCCAGTCCCTGGAGCGCGCCTTCGATCTGCTGGAGCGGATGGCCGACGCCGGGGGCGAGGTCGGACTGAGCGAACTCTCCGCCAGCAGTGGACTTCCCCTGCCCACCATCCACCGACTCATGCGCACGTTGGTGGCCTGCGGATATGTGCGCCAGCAGCCGAACCGCCGGTACGCCCTGGGGCCCCGGCTGATCCGGCTCGGCGAAAGCTCGTCCCGGCTGCTGGGCACCTGGGCGCGGCCATATCTGGCGCGGCTGGTGGAGGAGACCGGCGAGACCGCGAACATGGCGCTGCTGGACGGCGATGAGGTGGTGTACGTCGCGCAGGTGCCCTCGCGCCACTCGATGCGGATGTTCACCGAGGTCGGGCGGCGGGTGCTGCCCCACACCACGGGCGTCGGCAAGGCACTGCTGGCGGACACTCCCCCCGAGGAGGTGCGCGCCCTCCTGGCCCGGACCGGCATGCCCGCGGCCACCGAGAAGACCATCACCACGCCGGACGGGTTCCTCGACGCGCTGCGGCAGGTCCACGAGCACGGCTACGCGGTGGACGACAACGAGCAGGAGATGGGCGTGCGCTGCCTCGCCGTCTCGGTACCCGACTCCCCCGCCCCGGCGGCCATCTCCATCTCGGGCCCGGCGGGCCGGGTGACGGACGAGGCCACGGAACGGATCGTGCCGATCCTCAAGGAGGTCGCGGCCGAACTGTCGGGGGCACTGGCCAACACGGGGTCCGCCTGACGGCGGAGGGAAGCGACGGCGGGCCGCCCAAGCGGGCGGGGGCCCGCTGAGCCGCAAGCCGGGCGGGCGTGAGGTGGGCGCGGCTGGGCCACCACCGGGTGCGCCTGACGACGGCGGGCCACCCAAGCAGGCGGGGGCCCGCTGAGCCGCAAGCCGGGCGGGCGTGAGATGGGCGCGGCTGGGCCACCTCCGGGTGGCGCCGAGCGCGGATAGTACCGCGCGGGGGGACTCCGCTG
>NZ_JBHYVB010000353.1:0-6540 GCF_042750115.1 Streptomyces sp. NPDC059455 | reverse complement strand
TTCTCCACCGCGCGCGCGGACCCGGCGTGGGTCGCTTCTTCGATGCGGCGCTGCAGGTCCGCGAGCTTCCCCGCGGTGGTGTGGCGGTCTGGAATATCGATGTCGGTCGGCTGCGCGGGCTCGGTGCTCACTGCTTGGCTCCCTTCTGAACGTTGGCGCTGGTGGCGTGCCAGGTGGTGAGCAAGAACCCGGTTGCCGAGGCAGCTGTGAATGAGTTTCCGAGCGGGAACGGTACTGCCATCCGCACCGGGGAACCCGGAATGAGGGTGGCCGGTTGGTGAAGCGGGGCCGTCAGACCGGCGCCTGGAGGCACCGTTACGTCATTGCGGCTCAACGTTCTTGGCAGGAACGAATCGGTCGGCAGCGGGGGGCGGCGTGGCAGGTGGCAGGCAGGGATCATCGGAGGCACTCCAGAGGTGATGGGCAATGGCCTGCGGGGCCGAGCTCAAGGTCAGAAGGTGTGGTGGGGGACGTACACACCCCAGACGTCGCTGGAGCGAGTGGGCGTGCTGCCTCGACCTTCATCGCCACGGAGGCTGTGGAGGCTCGCAGAGGCGGAAGAGGAGTGCCTGAGGGCCGGACTCGATGCCTTCTGTCAGACACACCGTGGCCCCGACCCGCACGGTGAGCGGCGGCACGCCGATGACCCTGGAGCACAGCCAGAATCCCTCGTTCATGTTGATGGTGGCGAGTGCGCACTGTCTCCCGGGGCTCCGGCCCATGGCCAGGACATGACGGATGACCCCGGTGCCGCAACTGAGCTCCCAGGCGAGATCGGTGGAGGCGCAGACGGGACACAACAGGCGGCGGAAAACTGCGGTCCGACACCAGCGGCAGCGCTGGAAGTACAGCTCTCCACCCCCCACTCCGCCCAGCGGCACCTGCGTGGGGCAGTCCGCCTCCGGGAGTGGGCTCGCGCTTGGATCGACCTCCCGTTCGACGGGGGCTCTATCGGTGGTTTCGATCGCTGTATGGAGCACGGTGTCCCTCTCCGTCCCCGTCCCGAAATGACCCGCGACGGGAGGCGAGGGCTCACCGATCACGGCTGTAGCACGTCGGCACCGCTGTGGCGGCGTGTTTCACAAGCTATGGGATCCAGTTCCGAAAGTAAAGTACTCAGTCCCAAACGACTCCCTGTGATAGAAGCCTCACTGCGTCACTCGGCGCCCGATGCTCGAAATGCGGTGTTCGATCCCATCGAGCTGAGGCAAGTGGCGTCTGCGCGGTGAGACGGGGAAGGATGAGCGGTCATGAGCAAGCCACCTGCACGGATCCGACTGGCAGACGCCGCATTCGCGCTCTTCGACGAGCGCGGATACGAGCAGACGACCGTCGACGACATCGCTGAGCGAGCGGGGCTCGGGCGCACGACGTTCTTCCGGAACTACCGCACCAAGGAAGACGTCATCTTTCCGGACCACGACCGGCTCCTGGAGTTGATCAGAGATCGGCTGGCGACCTCGAGCCACAGCACCGCTCTGGTCGCCGTGTCGGACGCGGTCCGACTCGTACTGCTGCACTACGTGGATGAGGGCGACCTGGCGAGGCGGCGATATGCCCTCACGAGCAAGGTGGCTGCCCTGCGTGACCGGGAGATCGCCAGCGTGGGCCGCTATCAGCGACTGTTCCGGGAGTTCATCGCGGACTGGATGGGGGGCCCGACGGAACCGGCGTCGCTGAGGGCCGAACTCATGGCCGCCGCGGTGGTCGCCGCCCACAACCACGTGCTGCGTCGCTGGCTTCGGGGCGAGTCGTCCGACCCGGTCGCCGAGGTGGACGAGGCGATGCGTGAGGTGCTCGCCCTCTTTCCGGCGCCCGGTTCCTCACCGGAGCCCGGCGGTGGCACCACCGTTGTCGCGTTCAGGACCGGGCAGGACATCGACACCCTGCTTCCCTCGTTGAGGCGTCTCGTCGAGGGCGGTGCCGAGCGCTGAAGCCCGCTCCGCTTGATCGAGTGATGCCGCGCACAGCGGAGACCGGGTCGCGCTTGGGCGTGTTAGCTTCCGGCCGTGGCTTCCCCGGTCCCGCACACATTCCCATTCCATAGCGGAACCGCCGGGACCAGCCCAGGAGGCTGCCCGGCGGCGCTCGGCACCCGTGCCCCGCTCGACCTGCTCGATCTCTTCAGCGACGGCTTCGTCCGTGACCCGTACCCCTGGCTGGATCGGCTCCGGGCCGAGGCCCCGTGCACTACGACCCGGACACCGGGTTGTGGCTGGTCAGCCGATACGACGATGTGCGCCGCGTACTGCTTGACCCGACCCTGTTCCGTCCCGACAACGCTCTGCGGGCAGTCACCCCACTACCGGTCGCGGCGCTGCGGATTCTCGCCCGGGCCGGCTTCACCCTCCCACCCGCGCTCGCCAACAACGGCACTCCCAGCCACCCCGGACTGCGCCGCGTGGTGACCCGATTCTTCAATGCCGAGCGCGTCGCCGCGGCCATACCGGTCATCCAGCGCGTCGCCGAGGACTTGCTCGACGCCGTGCGGTCGGAGATCGACGCCACCGGTCGCTGCGAACTGTTCAGCTCGTTCGCGCAGGTGCTGCCCTGCCGGGTACTCATGGAACTCCTCGGCATCCGGGGAGTCACTCAGGCCACTTTGATTTGCTGGAGCGATGCCTCGCTGGAACTGTCCCCGACCCGGAGCGGATGCGCCCGTATCGGACGAACGTCCGTCACCACCTCGCATTCGGCGTCGGCCGTCATCGCTGCCCGGGCGCGTCCCTGGCGCGCACAGAAGCGGCCGTGGCCTTGCGAGTAGCAGCCAGTTGCCTGTCCGGAGCGCGGCTGGAGGAAGGCGGGACCGAGTCCCCGATGCTGGGTCTGCTGTCCTTCCGGGCTCCCCCCGGCGTCACCGTCAGCCGATGAACAGGCGGTCTGCCCTGAGACCATCGACCGGGATGACGCGGACGGTTTGCTCTCCGAACTCGACGAGTACGCGGTCGAGCAGGCGCTGCAGATCGCCGAAGGCCAGCGGCAGGAAGTGGACGACGATGTCGAGGTCACGGTCTTGACCGCCAGCCCGTGGGCCCCAGCCGGCCAGGGTGTGGAGTATGTCCGTACGGCGGCCGTCCAGCCCCAGCCCCCGCAGGTGGCGGTCGCCCTTGGCCTCTGATCCTTGCGCGGCACCGACGCGAACACATTAGCCACGAAGCACGCCAACTTCACCCCGGGCCCGGTTCACTTCATGTGTGTTCACCCTGTGCCGCTCTAAAAGTCATCGCAGCATGTCATGCCGCGTATCTGTACTCGTTGATGAGGCCGCCGAGGATCCGGGTGCGCAGCGCTTTGCTGGTGCTGAGGGCATGCGCCGCAACAGGTTGTTCGTGGGCGTCGGGTGGTAGCTGGTTGCGGGTCTGGTGGGGTCGGTGTTCGTTGTAGTGCCGCTCATAGGCCGCGAGGATGTGGCGGGCGTGGGCCTCGTTCATGATGAGGACGTGGTTGAGAGCTTCGCGTCGGATGCTGCCGATGATGCGTTCGCGGTGCGCGTTCATGCGGGGAGTCTGTGGCGCACTTGTGAGGATGTCCATCTCCTCGGCTTCAAAGGCGGCGTCGAACGCTTCGCCGTACCTGTCATCCCGGTCGCGTAACAAGAAGCGCAGGGACTCGATGCGTATGCCCAGGTCGGAGGTGAGATTCCGCGCCTGCTGCACCGCCCGGTCCCGTGTCGGGCGGGCTGTGACCCCGGTGATGCGCAGCCGCCGGGTGCCGTGCTCGAGGAACACCAGCGCATACAACCGCCCGCCGAGGGCGGTGTTGATGTGGAAGAAGTCTGCCGCGATGATGCCCTCGGCTTGTGTGGTCAGGAACTGGCGCAAGGCGGGGCCTGAGCGACGTGGAGCAGGGTCGTTGCCGGCCGCGTTGAGGATCTCCAAGACGGCCGAGGCGGCGATCCGATGCCCGAGTCGGGTCAGCTCCCCTTGGATCCGCCGGTGCCCCCACGTCGGATTCTCCCGGGCCAGCCGCAGGACGAGCTTCTTGATCGCTGCCGTGGTGGGTGGGCGGCCGGTGCCCCGGCGCGCGGTGTAGTCCCACTTTGCGGCGATGAACCTGCGGTGCCAGGCAAGCAGGGTGCCGGGGGTGACAGGGAAGATATCGCTCCAGTGGTGCCGGGGTATCAGCCCGGACAGGGCGGCGAACCAGAACCGGTCGGCGGGCTCATAGCGGACCGGTCCGGTCAACTGGCGGCGCAGGACCGCGCTCTCGTGCCGCAGCACCAGAAGTTCCGCGTCCTTCGCCGTCCCACGACGGAGGAATACCGATGGAACCGTCAGCAGCTTCCGGGGCACCTTGTACAACAAGGACACGATCACGCAAGGCATAATCCCAGCGAACTGACCGCACCCCGCTCAGCTGCGGCGATGACTTTTCGAGCGGCACAGGGTCGTGGCAATACGTCTGATCTACCTGCTCGGGTGCCAGACCTTCCGATGGCTCGCGCTGCTGGCCCGGTCGAGCGCGGCGAAAGACATTGAGATCTTGATGCTCCGGACCCAACTCACCCTCGCACCGCGCATCCAGCCACGGCCCCGGTTCTCCTGGAGCGACAGGGCCGTGTGGGTGCCGGAAACCGTGTCACCCTATGCGGCCTGCTTGTATTCGTGGATGAGGCCACCGAGCCGATCAAGCCGGGAGACCATTGTGCGGTCGCTGACCGACCGCGGTTCAGCGGCGATCAACTGGTCTGGTGGATGTTGTCCAAGGGATCGGTGCGGTCGATGTCTGTTGTAGTGATCCGCGTACTCACTGACGACGAGGCGTAGGTGGTGCTGCCCGGTGATCAGGACGCGGTCGGTGGCCTCGCGGCGGCATGATCCGATCCAGCGTTCCGCGGTCCCGTCCACCTCCGGCGCCGACTCCGGCCACGACCGCGGCTCCATCGACACGGAACCCCTCCCGCTCCGTGACCGGGAACGAAAAGGACCGGCCACGAGACCAGCCTGCCGCAGCGATCAACACCCCGACCAGCACAAACAGTAAATGGGCAACAGGATCGGGCAGTGTCCCGCCGTACAAGCACCGCCCGCCGGGACGGAGAGAAGACGTCGAGTCACCAGGTACAGAAGCGATACGATCATCCACACCTGGTTGCAGCTTCTGCACGCCGGGGCAGAGCGTTTGACCAGCAGCGATGAATAACCGAGCCCCACAGACCTCAACAACGGCGCTGGAACGAGAGCAACGTCATCCGTACCAGGTGATGTTGCAGATATAGATGCAGTGATGGCGTGGTACTGAGAGGAAGCTGATGAAGCCGCGTCCGCCGAGAATGTCGAATTCTCGGAGTCCGCCTTCTCGGTCGAGGGGCCGACCCACCTTTGCCGCGTCGACTCCAAGCGCGGTGAGTTCGGTCGCCAGTCGCTCGACCTCTGCTACGACACCTGGCGCAAGTCCGTCGGCGACGTACTCCTCACTCGGGTTGTACTCCCAGGTCCAGTCGGTCACAGCCCCGCCTCGGCCTCCGCGGCCTTACGGATCTGCTGAATTTCGTGGATGGCCGCCGTCGGGTCCTGTTCGGCCATATCGACGATCTGCTCGAGTTCACGGAGGCGGGCGGCGCGTTCCGGGTGCCGCTCGATGGCGACGAACACGGCCCATGAGTGGACGAAAGCCCGCAGGGGCGCGAGGCTCTCTGTCTGCTGTGCGTTTGTAGTCGCCTCGAACAGGTGCTGAGTGAGCGCAGGGACTCTGCTGGGAGCGATCCGGGCGACAGCCGTGCGCAGTGCGTCAGGGGTGAGGTCGGGCATGGGGATCAGGGGTCCATACGGGCCGTCTGGCTGCGCACTCACGATGACCTCCAGTGCAGGGTTTGCTCGTCGTACCCTACCGTGCGGGCGCGGTAGCCGTGGGAGACTCCTGTCCGCTCCGCAAGCCGTCGCATGGCGTGGCTGTTGCTATGGGGGAGTGGTTGATTGGCGTGTTCTCCGTAGGCGCGCAAGGGCGCGGTATGGTTCTGAACCGAGCGCTACGGCGCGGTACGGATCGTCACGTAGAGTTGCCGCTGGGGGCCAAGGGGTCGCAGGTTCAAATCCTGTCGTCCCGACGGTGTGACCAGCGGGTTTGCCAGTGATGGCAGACCCGCTGATTGCGTTCGTGTGACACGTGATGGCGATGTGATGACACCCGGTGAACGCTGAGGTGCCACCGCCACGGTGCCCCTGGCCAGGGGCGCCGCAGCAGAGAGAATCCAAAGCGGGCGCGGGGCGGACGAAAGGTTCAGGCCGCCCGCTGTTCTGACGCTTCGCCAGGATCGCCGGTGGCGTGTTTGCGGTCGGCGCGTTCCAGGGCTGTGCCGATGGCGGCGACGGCGTCGCGGGCGGCGTGGGGGAGCAGGTGGCCGTAGAGGTTGACCGTGGTGGCCAGTGTCGAGTGGCGCAGTGTCTTGGAGACCACGGCCAGCGGCACCCGTGAGCTGATCATGATGGTGGCGGCGGTGTGTCGCAGGTCGTGGGTGCGCCGTGAGGCGCAGTGATTCGAGTGGAGGTGAGAGACCTTCGCCGCTGATCCCGTCGCAGCGGGACGGTGGAGCTGGGGGCA
>NZ_JBHYVB010000352.1:0-6550 GCF_042750115.1 Streptomyces sp. NPDC059455 | reverse complement strand
CAGCCGCGCCGCTTCGGCATGATCGACCGCAAGGCCATGGACGCGCGGGCCGCCGCGCCGCCGGCCCCCCGGGGGGGGGGGGGCGCACCGCGCCGGGCCGCCCCCGCGCCCGGGGGGCGGCTCGGCTCCCCGGCCGCCCGGGACCTGGCGTCCCGGCGGTCCAGCCAGTTGAGCACCGGGACCGTCATCACCGTGGTCACCAGGGCCACCAGGACCAGCGCCGCGAACAGCTCATCGCCGACGATCCCGGCCGACAGCCCGATGTTGAGGGCGATGAGCTGCATCAGCCCGCGCGCGTTCATCAGGGCGCCGACCCTGACCGCCACCGCACCCGGCTCCCCGCACAGCTTGGCGGCCGCCCAGCAACCGCCGAACTTGCCGACCGACGCGAGCACGACACAGGCCGCGCCGAAGGCCATCACGGCCGGGTCGGCGAACACGTCGAAGCGTGTGTTCAGACCCGAGTATGTGAAGAACATCGGCACGAAGATGACCTGGGTCGCCCCCTGGACGGTCCGCACCACCCGCTCGGACGCCTCGTGGCGCGGCATGGCCAGCCCGACGCAGAACGCCCCGAAGACCGCGTACAGCTGGATGATGTCGGTGAACCAGGCGCCGCAGAACAGCACCGCGACCGTGAACAGCAGCCGGGTCTCATCGCTCAGCCCCGGCCTGGTCATGATCCACGCCAGCAGACGCCGGCCCACCAGGAACAGGACGGCCACGAACACCAGCGAACCGCCCAGCGCCTTGACGATCGGACCCGTCTTCTCCGAGGCCACGCTCAGCACTCCGGCGAGCATGAGCCAGGCGGCCGCGTCGTCGGTGGCCCCCGAGGCGAGGGACAGCGAGCCGTGCCGGGTCCCGGAGATCCCCTGCTCGGTGATGATGCGCGCCAGCATCGGGAAGGCGGTGATGGCAAGGGCGACCCCGACGAAGGCCGCGGTCACCCAGATCGAGACCCCGTCGACGAAGAGGGGAACGTGGCCGTGGGCGGCGAAGGTCAGCCCCACGCCCAGCAGCAGCGGGACCACCACCCCGGCGGCGGAGACCGTCACCGCGGTTCCGGCCAGCCCCTTACCGGCATGGGCCCTGAATTCGTACCCCGCGTGGAACATCAGCGCCACCAGGCCGATCTGCCCGGCCACATAGAGCACCGGTCTGAGCTCCGGTGGGAAGACCGCGTCCGAGGCGCCCGGCGCCACCAGCCCGAAGAGCGACGGGCCGAGCAGCACACCGGCGATCATCTCCCCGACCACCGGCGGCTGGCCGAACCGGCCCGCCATCAGCACCACCAGCCGGCAGGTCAGCAGGATCACCACGGCCGCGATGAAGAAGGCGGGGGCGAGCTCTGTGGGAGTCATCGTCTCACCCTCCTCATCGGCTTACGGCGACGGCGGGTTCGGCGAGATCACCGGAGGCCGTGGCGAAGTAGTTCCGGCACAGTCCCTGGCGCTGGGCGTCCCACACCATGTAGCCGCCGAGCACCAGCTGGGTGAGGCTGCGCGGGATGGCCGCCCACCGGTCGCCCAGCCGCATCCCGGCGAGCCTCGCCGCCCGCCCGGCCGGTCTCCGGCCCGCCGTGGCCGGCCGGTCGGTGTGCGGGATCAGCAGACAGGGCCCGCGGCTGGGCAGCGACCGGGTGTGCTCGGCCGTGGACTCCAGCCGGAAGCGCCGGAGCATCTCCTCGGCCGCGACCCGCATGGTCAGCACGGCGAAACCACGGGCCGGGCAGGGCCGGTTGGCGGTCACCCCGAACGGGATGAAGGCCGAGGGCCGGGTGTCGGCGGACAGCCAGCGCCCGGGGTCGAACCGCTGTGGGCCGGTGGCTCCCGACCGCTGATACTCGGGGTAGTTGAACAGCAGGACCGAACCCGTGGGTATCGGAGGTCCGTCGCCCCGGGGGATCTCCCCGGTGGTGATGCGGTGGGCCACGCCGAACAGCGGGAAGTGCTGGAGCGTCTCGTTGATGACATGGTCCAGGTAGTCGGCGTCCTCCTCGCCGGAGAGCAGTCGGTCCTGGACGCTCTGGTGCGTGGCGAGTGCCAGCAGCAGATGGGCCATCGCCTCCGACGTCTGCACCACGGCGGTGTTGAAGAACGTGCCCTGGAGGTAGTACGCCTGCTCCCGTCGGTTGAGCAGCGACGGCAGCGGCACCGGCGGGGGATCGCTCGCCAGCCGTTCGCGCAGATACGCGGTGAGCCGGTTCCGCCGGTCCATATGGCGCAGGCTGGTGCACTTCAGGGCGCTGACCACGTCGTCGGCGTTGCCGACGATCAGGTCCCGGACATGACGTGGGCACGGTTCGCGGAAGACCACTTCGTAGTAGACCTCGGCCCACACCGGCATCATCAAGTCGCGCAGCCGCACCCGGTGTTCCCGGGTGCCGTATCCGCCGGTGTCCTGGTCGAGTTCATCGAGCACCCGCCGGGTGCAGCGGCCGACCAGTTCGCTCCACCGCTCCCGGGAGAGCCCGGCGAGGATCTGCCGGGTCGTCCTGGCCACCTCGTCGTACCGGGGGCCGGGTTCCAGATGCTCCTGGTGGACCTCGGGGCCGGGGGAGAGCCAGTACCAGAAGAGGTCGGACAGGGCGGCGCCGCGGCTGCGGCCGTTCGCGGCCGGATGCCCGTAGACCCGTTTGAACTCCTCGACGGGCACCTCACGGCCGGGTGCCGGAATCCCCTCCTCGCCGTTGACCCGCGCGAAGAGGCGCACCCGCAGGTCGATCACCAGCCGGGGCAGCCAGTACGGCAGGCTGGCCGTCAGCGCCACCGCCGCCGCACCGGTGGCCGCCCGTCCGAGGCGGCTCATGAGACCACTCCACCGGGCAGGGCGGCGGACGCGTCGGCGGGAGGCCACACCGGGGCGCGCACCAGATCCGGGGTGAGGTCCTGGACACCGGAGGCGCCGCACAGCGCGAGGGCCTGGTCGAGCTCCTCGCGCAGCAGCTCCAGCAGCCGCCGTACGCCCTTCTCGCCGCCCTCGGCCAGGGCCCACATCACCGGCCGGCCGATGCCCACGGCGGACGCGCCGAGCGCCAGCGCCTTGACCACATCGGTGCCCCGTCGCACCCCGCCGTCCAGCACGATCGGGATCCGTCCGGCCACCGCCGCGTGGATCTCGGGGAGGAGCTCGACCGTGGCGGGCACGGTGTCCAGCTGACGGCCCCCGTGGTTGGACAGCAGCAGCCCGTCCACGCCGTGGCGCACCGCCAGCCGGGCGTCCTCGGGGTGCAGAGCGCCCTTGAGCAGGATCGGCAGCGAGGTGATCCCGCGCAGCCAGTCGATATGGGTCCAGGTGATCTCCGCCGACATGGCGATCGGCCGCACCCGGCCGCCCTCGCGCGGATCGACCATGTGCTCGCAGCGCAGTCCGTCCGGCAGGTCGAGGAAGCCGTTGCGCACATCGCGCTCGTGCGCGCCGCGCACCGGGGAGTCCACGGTGACCACCAGCGCGGTGCACCCCGCGTCGGTGGCCCGCCGTACCAGGGACCGGGTGAACTCCAGGTCCGGCTGGAGGTAGAGCTGGAACCACAGGGGCGCCGGGTCGCCGTCCCCACCGGCGCCACGGGTGGCCTCCGCGATGTCCTCCACCGCCACCGTGGACGCCATGCTCACGATCATGATCGCGCCGGCGGCCGTGGCGGCTTGTGCGGTGGCCAACTCCCCTTCCTCGACGAGGAGTTTGTGGAATGCGGTCGGTGAGAGCAGGATCGGCGTCCGTGCGCGGCTGCCGAGCACGGTGATGTCCAGCGCCCGCTCGGTGTTGCCGCGCAGCACCCTGGGCAGCAGCCGCAGCCGCCGGAACGCCTCTTCATTGGCCCGTACGGTGATCTCGTCCCCGGCGCCACCGGCGATGAAGTCGGCGTGGACGGGGTCGAGTCTCGTCCGGGCGGCGGTTTCGAAGTCCTGGACGGTCATCAGCATGGCGCGGTGTCACCGCCCCGCGCCGGCGGGCTGCGCGTCCAGCTCACGCGCGAAGAACTCGACCAGCGGGGCGTGGTGGACCTTCGGGTGGTTCCACTCGTTCTCCAGGTTCTCGGCCATGTGGTGGGTGCCGAGGAGCTCACCGCCCCGGAAGTGGCGGATCACGGGATGCAGATAGGAGGCGTCGAAGGCTTCCCCGACCGAGTTCTGCGCCGCCCGGCGCACCGTGATGTCGAAGGGGTCGACCTTGTCGTGGTCGGGGCCGTACTCCAGGGTGACGACGAAGTAGTCGGCGCCCGCCGTCAGGGGGGATTCATGGGCGTAGGCGACCGGCACCTCCTCGTGGTAGCGGGCCTGGTCGCCGTCGGCCGTGACCAGCAGATCGCCGATCACACCGAACTGCTGCCACAGCGCGGAACTGCGGTTCACCCGCGCCACCACGGCGTCCGCCAGCGCGGCCGGATCGGTGGCCAGCGGCTGGGTCGGCCAGGCCCGGTCATGGTGGCGTTCGTCGAGAATGCGGCTCAACGCCCGTACGCCATAGCGGAATCCGTGGATAAAGCCATTGGTGGACTTCTTGAAGTCGCGCTGCTGGGTGAGGGTGCCGGCGAAGTACAGCCCGGGCACATTGACCGACTCGTATGCCGGGGTGAGGGCGGCGAAGCGGTCGTTGATGACCAGCTCGGGGCGGCATTCGGGGTCGAACGGCGAGGCGTCGAAGCGGAAGCCGGTGCACACGATGATCCGGTCGTAGGGGATCTCCTTCACGACCTCGTTCGCCCGGGAGAAGCTGAACCGCACCCGGTACCGGCCGCCGTCGCCCGGCTCCTTCTCGATTGAGAGCACATTGCCGTCGAGTATGGCGTTCTGCGATTTGAGCTGGTAGGTGTCGAGGAAGTTGTTGTTGACGGCACGCAGATGGCCCACATAGTGGCTCTTCCACGCCAGCCGCAGGCTGTGCGGTCCGGCCACATGGATGACGGCGGCCGTCTCGATGAGGTTGTCGGCCGTCTCCAGCGCGGAGTTGCCCTTGCCGAGGATCAATACGCGCTGGTCGGTGAAGTCCTCGGGGTCCACCGAGACATCGGAGTAGTCCTCGGCGGTCTCGATACCGGGCACATCGGGGATATAGGGTCGGCTCACCCCGGTGGCCATCACCAGCCGGCGGCCCCGGTGGTCGCCGCCGTGCTGATCGGTGACGGTGAAGCCGTCGTCGTCGCGGCGGATCCGCACCGCCCGGGTGTCAAAGGCGATGTCGAGGTCGAACGCCTCGGCGAAGTCGGCCAGATAACGCACGTAGTCGTCGGCGGCCGGGAAGTAGCGCTTGCTGTAACGCGTGAACAGCAGCTCCGGATCGGGGGACAGCAGGGAGTTCCAGTCCATCCGGAGGTTGAACTCGGGGTCGTCGATACCGGTGTGCACCTTGTTGCTGGAGATCAGCTGGCGGTGGCGGGGGAACTTTTGAAAGAAGGTGCCCGGTCTGTTTCCGGCTTCCAGGATCCGGTACGTATGGCCCGCCGTCGCCAGCAGGTGCCCGAGCTGGAGGCCGGCGGGGCCGGCACCGATGACAAGGTAGTCAAGAGCCTCGGAAGAGTGGAGAGATTGGTTGTGCACAGTGCCTTCCTTTCAAGAGCGCGATGCCGTGGGGAGCGCGATGACAGGGGAAAGCCGTGACAATTTTCCTTTAAGTCTCAATAACCACTCTAATGAGCCGCCGTCACCTTGAGCAACATCGAAAACAGGCCAGTGTGATGGGCCCGGCGTCGGATCAGACGGCCGACCAGCCGTTGTCCACGGGCAGGAGGACGCCGTTGACATTGCTCGCGGCGTCGGAGGCGAGGAAGAGGATGGCGGCGGCCTGCTCCTCGGCCGTGGCGATCCTGCCGACGCTCGAGGTATGGGCTCCGATGACGGCCGGGCCATGTTCTCCCGGTCGGGCGTCGACCCGCATGGCGGTGGCGGTGCCGCCGGGGGCGATCGCGTTGGCCCGGATCCCCTGCTCCCGGTACATCACCGCGAGGGACTTCACCAGGCCCACCACACCGTGCTTGGAGGCGGTGTAGGCGGCGCCGGCCGTACTGCCGCGCAGCGACGCCTCCGAGGCGGTGAAGACGATCGAGCCCCGGCCAGCCGCCAGCATGTGCGGCAGCGCGGCCCGGGTGAGCATGAACGGGGCCGTCAGATTGACCCGCAGCACCCGGTCCCATTCGGTGTCGTCGGTGTCCGCCACCGCCGAGAAGCGGTCCATGATGCCGGCGTTGTTCACCAGGACGTCCACACCGCCGAACGCCTCCACGGCCGTGGCGACGACCTCGTCCACCACCCGCTGGTCGCCGAGGTCGCCGACCGCCGCACGGGCCACCCCGCCCGCCGCCCCTATCGCCGCGACAACCTGTTCGGCGCCGTCCCGGTCGAGGTCCGCGACCAGCACCTTCGCCCCCTGGGCGGCGAACGTCAGGGCCGCGGCCCGGCCGATCCCCGATCCCGCTCCGGTGACGATGACGGCGCGATCCTGAAGACCGGTGCTGTTCACGGTTGTCTTCCCTTCTCCATGTCGTCCGAGATGGACGGGTCCGAGATCGATGTGTGCTGCGGACCGTGCGCACCCCACCCGGGGTGTGCAC
>NZ_JBHYVB010000351.1:2962-6668 GCF_042750115.1 Streptomyces sp. NPDC059455 | reverse complement strand
GCGCGGGGGGGCGGGGGGGGGGGCGCGCGCGGGGGGGGGGGGGGGGGGGGGGGGGGGGGGGGGGGGGGCGGCCGGGGGGGGGGGGGGGGGGGGCGCGCGGGGGCGGCGCCCCCCCCCCCCCCCCCGGCCGGGTGGGGTGTGGGGACCCGGAGGGTCCCCACACAAGTGAGGGCGGGTGGGTGGGGAAATGGTCAGCGCGCCGCAGGCGCGGTCGGTAGGGAGAGAGGGCAACCCCATGGACCTGGTCATTCGCGGTGCGGACGTCATCGACGGCACCGGGCAAGCCCGGTATCGGGCAGACGTGGCCGTCGACGGCGGCCGGATCGCCGCCATCGTGCCGGAGGGCGGTGGTGCGCGCCCCACCGCCCCCCGCATGGTGGAGGCCGACGGCCTCGTCCTCTCCCCCGGCTTCATCGATATGCACGCCCACAGCGACCTCGCCCTGCTCCGCGACCCCGACCACTCCGCGAAGGCCGCCCAGGGCGTGACCCTGGAGGTCATCGGTCAGGACGGGCTCTCGTACGCGCCCGTGGACGACCGCACGCTCGCCCAGATCCGTACCGCCATCACCGGCTGGAACGGCGACGGCTCCGACATCGACTTCACCTGGCGCACCGTCGGCGAGTTCCTGGACCGCCTCGATCACGGCTTCGACGGCCAGGGCATCGCGGTCAACGCCGCGTATCTCATCCCCCAGGGCACCGTCCGCATGCTCGCCCTCGGCTGGGAGGACCGGGACGCGACGCCCGCCGAGGTCGAGCGGATGAAGGCGCTGGTGGCGGAGGGGCTGGAGCAGGGGGCGGTCGGCCTGTCCTCCGGGCTGACCTACACCCCCGGGATGTACGCCTCCGACGCCGAACTCACCGAGCTGTGCCGGGTCGTGGCCGCGTACGACGGCTACTACTGCCCGCACCACCGCTCGTACGGCGCCGGTGCCCTGCGCGCCTACGAGGAGATGGTGGCCCTCAGCCGGGAGGCGGGCTGTGCGCTGCACCTCGCCCACGCCACCATGAACTTCGACCTCAACAAGGGCCGCGCCCCCGAGCTGCTCGCCCTCCTCAACGCCGCGATCGCCGACGGCGCCGACATCACCCTCGACACCTATCCCTACCTCCCCGGCTGCACCACGCTCGCCGCGATGCTGCCGAGCTGGGCGGCCGAGGGCGGCCCCGACGCGGCCCTCGCGCGGCTGCGCGACGACGCCGAGGCCGAGCGCATCCGGCACGTCATGGAGGAGGAGGGAGCGGACGGCTGCCACGGGGTGCCGATCAACTGGGACACCATCGAGATCTCCGGTGTGAACGACCCGGCCCTCACCGAATACGTCGGCAAAACGGTCGCCGCGAGCGCCCGCGAGCAGGCCGAGGCCCCCTGGGTCACCGCGCGCCGCCTCCTCCTGGACGACCACCTCGGCCCGGCGATCCTTCAGCACGTCGGGCACGAGGAGAACGTGCAGGCGATCATGCAGCACCCCGCCCACACCGGCGGCAGCGACGGCATCCTGAACGGCGCCAAGCCGCACCCCCGCGCCTACGGCACCTTCCCCCAGTACCTGGGCCGCTACGTCCGTGAGCTGGGCGTTCTCACTCTGGAGGAGTGCGTGGCCCACCTCACCGCCCGCCCCGCGGCCCGCCTCCGCCTCCCCGACCGCGGCCGGATCCGCGAGGGCTACCGCGCGGACCTCGTCCTCTTCGACCCGGAGACGGTCGCGGCGGGCTCGACGTTCGAGGCCCCGCGCACCCTGCCGACCGGCATCCCCCACGTCCTCATCGACGGCCGTTTCGTCATCGAGGACGGACGGCGGACGGACGTCCTCGCGGGGCGCGCGATCCGCCGCGCGTAGCGCACCAGACCGTTGGGCGGCCGAGACCGTCAGGCGGCCGCACCCTCGGCCGCATCCCCGGCCGCGCCCTCGGCCGGGAGCTCCGCCGGGTACGGCTCGCCGAAGTCGGCCGAGCGGCTGACCTGCTCCCAGGCGGTCGCCTCGGCGAGCTGGCTCCGGGAGTAGTCCCGCGCCATGGTCGCCGCGTTCACACCCAGCGGGAGATGGCCCGGGACCTCGCCGCGGTGGACGGTCCGCACGATGATCTCGGCGGCGCGCCGAGGATCCCCGGCCGCCCCGTCCGTGCTCTGCCGCACCCGCCGGTTCATCGCCCCGACGGTCGCGTCGTAGGCGTCGGGGATCGGGTGGACCGTCATGGAGGAACCGGCCCAGTCGGTGGCGAAACCGCTCGGCTCGACGACCATGACGCGCACCCCGAGCGGCGCGGTCTCCGCGGCGAGGACCCGGCTGAAGCCGTCCACCGCGAACTTGGCCGCCTGGTAGGAGGCGATGCCCGGCGATCCGCCGACCCGCCCGCCGATCGAGGAGATCTGCACGACGGTGCCGGTTCCCTGCTGCCGCAGGACCGGGAGCGCGGCCTTCGTGACGTGGTAGACGCCCCAGAAGTTCGTCTCGAACTGGGCGCGGAAGTCCTCGTCGTCCGAGGTCTCGATGGGCGCCACATTCGCGTATCCCGCGTTGTTCACGAGCACGTCGATGCGCCCGAAGCGGGCGCGCGCCGCCTCGACGGCCTCGCGCGCCGCCTCGGGGCGGGTGACGTCCAGCGCGAGGGGGTGGATGCGGTCGCCGTACTCCTTGAACGCCTCCGCGAGCGCCTCGGGGCGCCGGGCGGTGGCCACGACGCGGTCACCGGCCTCGAGGGCGGCGGTGACCAGGGCGCGGCCGAGACCGCGCGACGAACCGGTGATGAACCAGACCTGTGAACCCATAACCTGTGAACTCATACCGTTAGTACAACACCGTTCTCTTATTTACGCAACACCGTTCCCTTAAGGGTTCCTATGATGTCCGGCATGACTACGCCTGCCTTCCAACGTGCGCGCAGTGCCCAGGCCAAGCAGGCACGGGAAGAGGCGATCCTGGACGCGGCCCGTGCCCTCGCCCGCGAGCGCGGGGTCCGGGACGTCACCCTCACCGACATCGCCGGGGCCGTGGGGATGCACAAGTCGGCCCTGCTGCGCTACTTCGAGACCCGGGAGCAGATCTTCCTCAGGCTCACCGCGGAGGGCTGGCGGCAGTGGTCCGCCGAGCTGCGCGGCGAGCTGGAACGCCGGACGCACGCCACGGCCCCCGAGGTCGCCGAGGTCGTCGCCGCCACGCTGGCGGCCCGGCCGATGTTCTGCGACCTGCTGTCCCAGGCGCCCATGAACCTCGAACGCAATGTGTCGATCGACTCGGTGCGCGACTTCAAACTGGTGACGCTCGAGGAGATCGAGCTGATCGACGACGAGCTACGACGGCTGCTCGGACTGACCGAGCTCCAGACCGTCGACCTCGTCGCCACGGCGACCAGCCTGGCCGGGGCGCTGTGGCAGATCGCCACCCCCGGCCCGCGCCTGCGGGAGCTCTACGAGTCCGACCCTCGCCTCGCCCACGCGATCGTCGAGGTGGAACCCCGCCTGCGCCGCGTCCTCACCGCCTTCCTCACCGGCCTCGACGCGGGGTCGTCCGAGACGACGGCCTCGAGCGACGCCTAAGCGCTCCGCGGGAAGTGTCGCGATGCGTCGTCGGCCGACTGCGGCGCCGTCGTGGCTGGTCGCCCACGCGGCGGAGCCGCACATCGACACAGCCGCGGCGGAGCCGCACACCGACTCAGCCCCGGGGCCCCGGGGGGGGGGGGCGGCGCGCCCGCCGCAGGCCCGC
>NZ_JBHYVB010000351.1:0-2952 GCF_042750115.1 Streptomyces sp. NPDC059455 | reverse complement strand
GGGGGTGTGGGCGGGGGCGCGCGGGCGGCCCGGGGGCGCGCCGCCGCCCCGCGGGGGGCCGCCACCCCCCGCCGCCCCCGGGGGCGCCCCCGCAACACCGACTCAGCCCCGCGCCCCTTCGGGGCGCTGACGGCGCGCACGCCTCAGCCCCGCAGCTCCGCGTCCACGAAGCGCCGCAGGTGGCGGCGGGCGTCGGCCACGCTCAGGGCCGGGACCTGGCGGAGGCGGTGCAGGGCGAGGCCGTCGGCCAGGGCGGAGAAGCGGAGCGCGAAGTCGGCCGGGTCGTCGCAGTGGAACTCGCCCTCGGTCCGGCCCCGTTCCACCAGGGCCCGGATCTCGCCGTGCCAGTTCTCGTACCGCTCGGCCTGGCCACGGGCGAAGGTCTGGTCCCGCTCGCCCGCGTTCCAGTAGTCGAACCACATCCGCCAGTGCCGGTCCGTGTCCTCCGTGAAGAGCGCGTCGATGAGCAGCCGCAGCCCCTCCGCCCCGCTGGTGGCGTGCCCGGCGGCGTCGCTCAGCGCGGCGTAGTAGCGCTCGATGTGCAGCACCATCGCCTCGGAGAGGATTTCCTGCACGCTCTCGAAGTGGTACGTGACCGTGCCGACCGACACCCCCGCCGCGGCCGCCACCTCCCGCACCCCCACCGCCTTGGTGCCGCGCTCCGCTATGAGCGGCACCGCGGCCTCCACGATCAGCCGGCGGCGCACCTCGGTGGGCTGCCGGGTGCGGGCGGAGGCGGCGACGGCGCGGCGCGGCGGGCGGCGTTCGGAACGGGACGTCACGCGGACGTCCTCGGCGTGGTGCGGTGCCATGCGCGCGTGGCCACTGTCTCTCCGTTCGCCCGTGCCTCGATGCTGCTGTCCATGATGAATTCCTCCGCCGTGGCCCGCAGTTCCATGGCGGTGACGACCTCCGCCTCCCAGTCCCCGCGCCGCAGCCGGATCGTCCACCGAGAGCTTGCCACGGCCGACAGCGGATCGCCGGAGCGGATGCGATAGGTCTCGCGGGCGCTCTCCTCGTAGCGCAGTCCGTCGGGATAGGTGCGGGAGCCGCCGTAGTTGGGGTCCACCTCCAGCACCCACTCCCCGGTGGCCACGTCGTGGGTGACGGTCCGTTCGGGCCGTGGCCCGGCGGGCGGATCGACGGTCACGGGGAGCGGCGGGGCCTGCTCGGGCTCCTCGAAGACGATGGGCGGGCGGCCCGCGTCGGCGCCCGGATCCCGTACGGGCAGCAGCAGCGCGCTGTCCCCCGGCACGACCGTCAGCCGGCCCCGCTCGCCGTGCGGCCAGACCCACGGCCAGTACGCGTCGGAGACGGCGACCCTGACGCGGTGGCCGGGCGGAAAGGCGTACCCCGTGGCGTTCAGCTCGAACTCCACGTCCTCGTACGTCCCCGGCACCCACTCCACCGCCCGCTCCCGCCCCTTCCGGGACAACAGGTTGAGCACTCCGCGGGTGACCAGGGTGGAGGAGCCGTCGGGTGCCACATCGCAGACCCGGGCGATCACATGGGCGCGCGGGGTGGCGCTGTCCAGCCGCAGCCGCACGCGGGGGCGGCCCAGGATCTCCACCCTTGAGGTCAGCGGCGCCGAATCGAAGCAGACCGAACGGCCGTCCTCCGCACGCTGATCGGGCGGCAGATCGGTGGCGTTGCCGAAGGGGAAGAAACGACCGGCGTCCAGCCCCGTGTGCAGCGGCGAGCGCACGATCACCGGCTTCTCGGCCGGGCCGCCGAGGGGGCGTTCATCCCAGCTGACGGACGGCGACGGCCAGGAGTCCTCGCCGACCCAGCGGCCCGGCATCGTCTCGTATGAGGTGGCGGGCGGTACGGGATCGTTGATCCAGGCGCGGAGCCGTGGCTCGTCCAGCACACCGGTCGGCTCGTCCTTGAGCCAGTGGTCCCACCAGCGCAGGGTCTCCTGGAGGAAGCCGATCGCCGGGCCCGGCGGCAGCCCCCGGTCGGGGTACTGGTGCGACCACGGGCCGATCAGCCCCCGTACGGGCGCGTCGAGGTGCTCCAGCAGACGCGGCACCGTGTCCCGGTACGGATCGGCCCAGCCGCCGACCGCGAGCACGGCGGCCTCGATCGCGCCGTAGTCCTCGCAGACGCTGCCGTGCCGCCAATAGTCGTCCCGCTCCTGGTGGGCGAGCCAGGTGTGCAGATACGGCTCCAGCGCGTCGAGCCGCTCCCGCCACATCGGCAGCCAGCGGTCCTCGCCGACGGAGGTGGGGTGCGGGGGACGCGCCGTGAACGCGAGCATGGTCCCGGCCCAGGCGAGCATGTCGATGCCGAGGACTGCGCCGCCGGTGTAGTGGACGTCATTGTCGTAACGGTCGTCGGTCGAGCAGACGGTGACGATCGCCTTCAGCGGGGCGGGGCGCAGGGCGGCGATCTGGAGCGAGTTGAAGCCGCCCCAGGAAATCCCGAACATCCCCACCTTGCCGGTGCACCAGGACTGGCGCGCCAGCCAGTTGACGACATCGACGCCGTCGGCGAGCTCGGTCGCCGTGTACTCGTCGAGCATCACGCCCTCCGAGTCCCCACTGCCGCGCAGATCGACCCGTACGGAGGCGTAGCCGTGCCCGGCGTACCAGGGGTGACGCTGCGCGTCGCGCGGGGCGGTCCAGTCGCTCTTGCGGTACGGAAGGTATTCGAGCAGGGCGGGGACGGGGGTGGTCTCGGCGTCCGCCGGGCGCCAGATGCGTGCGTGCAGCCGCGTCTGCCCGTCCCGGGTCGGGATCCACGCGTCCTCGACCAGCACCTTGTGGTCGAACGTCTCGCGGTACTTCACGTATCTCCTCTACCTGGTGTTGTGGTGCGTGCGCGGGCGCGGTGCGGGCGCGGTGCGGCCGCGGGCGCGTTGCGGGTGCGGCCGCGGGCGCGTTGCGCCTGCGGCGGGGCGGGCCCCCCCCCCCCCCCCCCCCCCCCCCCCCCCCCGCGCCCCGCCCCCCA
>NZ_JBHYVB010000350.1:1279-6692 GCF_042750115.1 Streptomyces sp. NPDC059455 | reverse complement strand
GGGCTCGCTCACCCCGGCCATGGCCGGGGTGACGATCAACGGCCCGGGGGACGGGCGTCCCCCAGGGAGGCGATCAGAGGCCGGGGATGCGGCCGTTGCGGAAGAGGTCCACGAAGATCTGGTGGTCGGCGCGGGCGCGGGCACCGTAAGAGTGCGCGAAGTCCACCAGGAGCTCGGCGAAGCCGTCCTCGTCGGCGGCGATCACCGCGTCGATGGCACGCTCGGTCGAGAACGGCACCAGCGAGTGGCCGCTCTGGTCGTCCGCGGCCGCGTGCATGGTGGCCGTGGCCCGGCCGAGGTCCGCGACGACGGCCGCGATCTCGGCCGGGTCGTCGATGTCGGACCAGTCCAGGTCCACCGCGTACGGCGACACCTCGGCGACCAGCTGCCCCGCCCCGTCCAGCTCGGTCCAGCCCAGCCACGGGTCGGCGTGGGCCTGGAGCGCGCGCTGGGAGATCACGGTGCGGTGGCCCTCGTGGTGGAAGTAGGCGCGCACCTGCTCATCGGTGATGTGCCGGGAGACCGCCGGGGTCTGCGCCTGCTTCATGTAGATCACCACATCGTTCTCCAGGGCGTCGCTGTTGCCCTCCAGAAGGATGTTGTACGAGGGGAGCCCGGCGCTGCCGATGCCGATGCCCCGGCGGCCCACCACGTCCTTGACGCGGTAGGAGTCCGGGCGCGAGAGACTGGACTCGGGGAGCGTCTCCAGATAGCCGTCGAAGGCGGCCAGGACCTTGTAGCGGGTGGCCGCGTCCAGCTCGATGGACCCGCCGCCGGCCGCGAAGCGGCGCTCGAAGTCGCGGATCTCGGTCATCGAGTCCAGCAGCCCGAAGCGGGTCAGCGAGCGGGCGTCACGCAGCGCGTCCAGCAGCGGGCCCTCCGCGGTCTCCAGGGTGAAGGGCGGCACCTCGTCGTTCTTGGCGCCGGTGGCCAGGGCGTGGACGCGCTCGCGGTAGGCGCCGGCGTACGTCCGCACCAGCTCGGTGATCTTCTCGTCGCTGAGCGCCTTGGTGTAGCCGATGAGCGCCACGGAGGCGGCGAAGCGTTTGAGGTCCCAGGTGAAGGGGCCGACGTACGCCTCGTCGAAGTCGTTCACATTGAAGATCAGCCGGCCGTTGGCGTCCATGTAGGTGCCGAAGTTCTCGGCGTGGAGGTCGCCGTGGATCCACACCCGGCTGGTGCGGTCGTCCAGGTACGGTCCGCCGGAGCGCTCCCGCTCCACATCGGAATAGAACAGGCAGGCGGTGCCGCGGTAGAACGCGAACGCCGAGGCGGCCATCTTCCGGAACTTGACGCGGAAGGCGGCCGGGTCGGCGGCGAGCAGCTCGCCGAAGGCGGTGTCGAATACGGCGAGGATGTGCTCGCCGCGCTGTTCCCCCTGGGTTTGCTGGGTCGACATCGCGGAACGCCTCCTGGGGCATGAGAGAGATGATCGGTGGGGCAGATACGACAGGGTATGTTCCGTCTCGCCAGGTGCGCGGGAAGACCGGATGACCCGTCGGGATCAACGCCTGAGGCTACCCGCGAGTGCCCGGCTCTTGTCAGTGCGGAGGGGTAACCTTCGGAGCTGTCTCGCCCTGCCGTCATCGATTGTTCGCCGGAGGTCTTCCACCGTGACCAAGCCGCCCTTCACGCACCTGCATGTCCATACCCAGTACTCGCTGCTGGACGGTGCGGCGCGGCTCAAGGACATGTTCAACGCGTGCAATGAGATGGGCATGACCCACATCGCCATGACCGACCATGGCAACCTCCACGGCGCGTACGACTTCTACCAGCAGGCGACGGGCGCGGGGATCACCCCGATCATCGGCATCGAGGCGTATGTGGCCCCCGAGTCGCGGCGCTACAAGCGGCGGGTGCAGTGGGGCCAGCCGCACCAGAAGCGCGATGACGTCTCCGGTTCCGGTGGTTACACCCACAAGACCATCTGGGCGTCGAACAAGACCGGTCTGCACAACCTCTTCCGGCTCTCCTCGGACGCCTATATGGAGGGCTACTTCGTCAAGTGGCCGCGGATGGACAAGGAGACCATCGCCCAGTGGTCCGAGGGCCTGATCGCCTCCACCGGCTGCCCCTCGGGCGAGCTTCAGACCCGGCTGCGGCTCGGCCAGTTCGACGAGGCGCTCAAGGCCGCCTCCGAGTACCAGGACATCTTCGGCAAGGAGCGGTACTTCCTGGAGCTGATGGACCACGGCATCGAGATCGAGCGCCGGGTCCGGGACGGGCTGCTGGAGATCGGCAAGAAGCTGGACATCCCGCCGCTGGTCACCAATGACTCGCACTACACCTACTCCCGCGAGTCCGTGGCGCACGACGCGCTGCTGTGCGTCCAGACCGGCAAGAACCTCTCCGACCCGGACCGCTTCCGCTTCGACGGCACCGGCTATTACCTCAAGTCGACCGACGAGATGTACGCCATCGACTCCTCGGACGCCTGGCAGGAGGGGTGCCGCAACACCCTCCTGGTGGCCGAGCAGATCGATAACAACGGCTGGTTCGAAAAGCGCGACCTGATGCCGCGGTTCGACGTGCCCGAGGGGTACACCGAGGTCACCTGGTTCCAGGAGGAGGTCCGCAAGGGGATGGCCCAGCGCTTCCCCGGCGGCGTCCCCGAGGACCGGCAGAAGCTCGCCGAGTACGAGATGGACGTCATCATCCAGATGGGGTTCCCGGGCTACTTCCTCGTGGTCGCCGACTTCATCATGTGGGCCAAGAACAACGGCATCGCGGTGGGCCCCGGCCGAGGCTCCGCGGCCGGTTCGATCGTCTCGTACGCGCTGGGCATCACCGACCTCGATCCGGTCGAGCACGGGCTGATCTTCGAGCGGTTCCTCAACCCCGAGCGTGTGTCCATGCCCGATGTCGACATCGACTTCGACGAGCGCAGGCGCGGCGAGGTCATCCGGTACGTGACCGAGAAATACGGTGCCGACAAGGTCGCCCAGATCGGCACCTACGGCACCATCAAGGCCAAGAACGCCATCAAGGACTCCGCCCGGGTGCTCGGCTACCCGTACGCGATGGGCGACCGCATCACCAAGGCCATGCCCGCCGATGTCCTCGGTAAGGGCATCCCGCTCTCCGGCATCACCGACGAGAAGCACCCCCGCTACAGCGAGGCGGGCGAGGTGCGCGGGATGTATGAGAACGAGCCGGATGTGAAGAAGGTCATCGACACCGCGCGCGGAATCGAGGGCCTGGTCCGGCAGATGGGCGTGCACGCGGCCGGCGTGATCATGTCCAGCGAGACGGTCACCGACCACGTGCCCGTCTTCTCGCCGAAGAACGACGGCCAGGTCGTGACCCAGTGGGACTACCCCACCTGTGAGTCCCTCGGCCTGCTGAAGATGGACTTCCTGGGGCTGCGCAACCTCACCATCATGGACGACGCCGTCAAGATGGTGCGCGCCAACAAGGGCGTCGACCTGAAGATGCTCGATCTGTCCCTGGACGACCCCAAGACCTTCGAACTGCTCTGCCGCGGTGACACCCTGGGTGTCTTCCAGTTCGACGGTGGTCCGATGCGCTCCCTGCTGCGCATGATGAAGCCCGACCACTTCGAGGACATTTCCGCCGTCTCGGCCCTCTACCGGCCGGGCCCGATGGGCATGAACTCGCACATCAACTACGCGCTGCGGAAGAACGGCCAGCAGGAGATCACCCCGATCCACCCCGAGCTGGAGGAGCCGCTCAAGGAGGTCCTGGGCATCACCTACGGCCTCATCGTGTACCAGGAGCAGGTGCAGAAGGCCGCCCAGGTGCTCGCGGGCTACTCGCTCGGACAGGCCGACCTGCTGCGCCGCGCGATGGGCAAGAAGAAGCAGGAGGTCCTCGACAAGGAGTTCGTGCCCTTCCAGAAGGGCTGCCGCGAGCGCGGCTACTCCGACGAGGCCATCCAGGCGGTGTGGGACGTCCTGGTCCCGTTCGCCGGATACGCGTTCAACAAGGCCCACTCCTCCGCGTACGGCCTGGTCACCTACTGGACCGCGTACCTCAAGGCCAACTACCCCGCCGAGTACATGGCGGCGCTGCTCACCTCGGTCCGCGACGACAAGGACAAGTCGGCGGTCTATCTGAACGAATGCCGCCGCATGGGCATCAAGGTGCTGCCGCCGAACGTCAATGAGTCCGAGGCCAACTTCACCGCCCAGGGTGATGACGTGATCCTCTTCGGTCTCACGGCGGTCCGGAACGTCGGTCAGAACGTGGTGGAGGCGATCATCCGCGGCCGTAAGGCCAAGGGGAAGTACGCCTCGTTCCCGGACTACCTGGACAAGGTCGAGGCGGTCGTCTGCAACAAGCGCACCACCGAATCGCTGATCAAGGCGGGCGCCTTCGACGAGATGGGCCACACCCGTAAGGGGCTCACGGCGCACTACGAGGCCCTGATCGACAATGTGGTCGCCGTCAAGCGCAAGGAGGCCGAGGGGCAGTTCGACCTCTTCGGCGGCATGGGCGGCGACAGCGGGGACGGCGACGGGCCGGGCTTCGGGCTCGACGTCGAGTTCGCGGACGTCGAATGGGACAAGAGCTATCTGCTGGCCCAGGAGCGGGAGATGCTGGGCCTGTATGTCTCCGACCATCCGCTGTTCGGCATCGAGCATGTGCTGAACGAGAAGGCGGACGCCGCGATCTCCGCGCTCACCGGCGGTGAGCACGCGGACGGCGCGATCGTCACCATCGGCGGCATCATCTCCGGTCTCCAGCGCAAGATGACCAAACAGGGCAACGCCTGGGCCATCGCCACCGTGGAGGACCTGGCCGGCTCCATCGAGTGCATGTTCTTCCCGGCCACCTATCAGCTGGTCTCCACCCAGCTGATCGAGGACGTGGTCGTCTTCGTCAAGGGGCGGCTGGACAAGCGCGAGGACGTGCCCCGGCTGGTCGCCATGGAGCTGATGGTTCCCGATCTGTCCGAGGCGGGCGCCAACGCGCCCGTGACGATCACCATTCCCACGGTCAAGGTCACCCCGCCGCTGGTCGAGAAGTTGAGCGAGGTGCTCACCCACCACCGCGGCTCCACCGAGGTGCGGATCAAGCTCCAGGGGGCGCGGAAGACCACCGTGCTGCGGCTCGACCGGCACCGCGTCACCGCCGACCCGGCCCTCTTCGGCGATCTCAAGGTGCTGTTGGGGGCGTCCTGCCTGGCCGGGTGACCGCCCGGCCCTGACGAAAGCAGCGGCCACCCGGCCCTGACGAAAGCAGCGGCCACCCGGCCTTGACGAAGCAGTGACCGCCCGGCCTTGACGAAGCAGTGACCGCCCGGCCCTGACGAAAGTCGGAAGCAGCGGCTCCGGCGGGGCGCGGCGGCGGGGAACGCACAAGGGGCGGGGGCGGGGGGGGGGGGCGCGCGGGGCGCGGGGGGCCGGGCGCGCGCCCGCGGGGGGCCCGCCGCGGGGGGGCGGGGGGT
>NZ_JBHYVB010000350.1:0-1269 GCF_042750115.1 Streptomyces sp. NPDC059455 | reverse complement strand
TTCACGCCGGCGTGCCCGCCGGCCCCTGACTAATGTCGTAAGCCGGGGCCCGGGGGGGGGGGGGGGGGGGGCACCCCACAGGGGGCGCCCCGGTGGGGGGCGCGCCCCTGGGGCCATGTCACGCGGCCTGCCACCGCGGTGGCCCAGCGCCGGTGCGCGGTGCGTCAGTTGTGGCCGAAGCTCTTCTGCCGGTCCTTGCGCGGCGTCGAGGGGCTGCCCTCCGACCGCATCGCCTGCGACTGCGCGTCCACCGAGGACTGCTGGCCGGCGGGGCGGTCGGCCATGCCGCGCTCCTGACGCCGCTCCTGCTGCTGCTTGCGATCGCGGTTCTTGTTCTTGCCCATGGTGGTGTTCCTCCAGTTGGGATCAGCCCCCCGGTGAAGGGCCCCGCTGGGAGAAGCCCTTCGGGAAGAACAGTGACATGCCGAGGTGACCCGTGCATTTCGGGCAATTACGGTGAGTGAGAAGGGGGGTCTTGGCGGGTAAGCCGTATCCGCCACGCCGGTGATCCAGTTCGGACTGATAACCCCCGCACGGTCGGGCAGACTCGAAGGAAAGCGGAAAGACCACATCCGGGGACGGCTGTGCGCGGGGGGCGACCGAGGACTGGATTCGTCAGGGAAGAGGGTGGAACGTGGACCGCTGCGTCGTCCTGGTGGACGCCGGGTACCTGCTGGGCGCCGCCGCGAGCCTGCTGGCCGGGGAGCCCGCCCGATCGCGTATCTCCGTCGACCACGCGACCCTCATCCAGGGCCTGCGGGAGCGGGCCGAGGCCGATACCGAACGCCCGCTGCTGCGGATCTACTGGTTCGACGGCGCCCCCGACCGCGTACCCCAGCCCGAGCACCGGCGGCTGCGCGTGATGCCCAGGGTGACCGTGCGGCTCGGCGCGCTCACCCGCAGCGACGGCCGCTGGGCCCAGAAGGGCGTGGACGCCGCCATGCACGCCGAGCTCACCGAGCTCGCCCGCAACCGGGCCTGCTCCGACATCGTCCTCGTCACCGGCGACGGGGATCTGCTGCCCGGGCTGATGTCGGCCAAGGAGCACGGCGTCGCCGTCCACCTCTGGGCGGTGCAGGCCGCCGACGGCGACTACAACCAGTCCGAGGACCTCGTGGCCGAGGCCGATGAGCGGCGCGTCCTGGACCGGGCCTGGATCACCCGGGCGGTACGCGCCAAGGAGCTTCCCGGGCCCTGTGCGCCCGTCTCCGAGCCGCGCCCGGAGATCGCGGCCATTCTCTCCGCCCCGCTGCCGGAGACCGCCACGGC
>NZ_JBHYVB010000349.1:0-6784 GCF_042750115.1 Streptomyces sp. NPDC059455 | reverse complement strand
AGTCCTGGCCGGCGGCCGCACCCTGGGTCCAGACCACCAACCGCGAATCGTCCGTCTCAGGATCGGCCAGCCACTCCTGCACCCAACCCAACACCGTCGCGGCAGCCGCCTGAGCCGCCTGCGGCGCCGACGCCCCGGACGGTGAGACCGGAACCGCAGCAACAACAACCGGCGCCACCTCGGACCCGCCGTGCCGCACCCACCGCACTTCGGCGTCAACGGCCTGAGGCGCCGGCAGCGGAACCCAGTCGACGGTGAACAGCGACTGCCGAACTTGCCGGTCCGAGCCGCTGAGCTGACCGGCCGAGGCATCCCTCAGCGCCAACGACCGCACCTGCAACACCGGTTCACCAACACCGTCGAACGCCGTCACCGAGACACCACCCTGTACGGGGGCCAGGACGACCCGCAGGTGGCGGGCACCGTCGGCCAGCAGCCGCACCCCCGACCACGCGAACGGCAACCCCGTCCCACCGCTGCCATCACTCACGGCCAGCAGACCGTGCAGACCAGCATCAAGGAGAGCGGGATGCAGACCGAACCCGGCCACATCGGAGTCGATGACCTCAGGCAGCTCCACCTCGGCGTAGACGGTGTCCCCGGCGCGCCATACCTGACGCAGACCCTGGAACGCCGGACCATACCCATAGCCCCGCTGAGCGAACTTCTCATAGGTGCCGTCCGTCTGAACGGGCTCCGCACCCGCCGGAGGCCACGCACCCAGCGGGGCCGGGACGGGCTCACTACCAGCCGGGGCGAGTACGCCCCCGGCATGCCGAACCCACTCGCCCTCCCCCTCACGGGAGGAGACGGTGACCGTTCGGCGACCACTGTCGCTGTCGCCGACGTGGACCTGGAGCTGGACGCCGCCCGGGCCCGGCAGGATCAGCGGTTCCTGGAGCGTCAACTCCTCCAGCGTCCCGCACCCGGCCAGATCTCCGGCGTGGATCGCCAGGTCCACGAACGCCGTGCCGGGCAGCAGGACGGTGCCGTGGACGGTGTGGTCGGCCAGCCACGGCATCGCGGCCAGCGACAGACGCCCCGTCAACACGAGCCCGTCGCCCTCGGCCAGCCACACCGCAGCGGCCAACAACGGATGCCCGCTCTGCTGCTGCCCAGCCGACGAGACATCCCCACGACCGGCCATCGCCTTGGGCCAGTAACGCTCCCGCTGGAACGGATACGTCGGCAGAGCAACCGTCTGCGCGCCCTCGCAGGTCACCGCGGCCCAGTCGACCTCGACACCGGCGGCGTAAGCTCCGGCCAGCGCGGCCAACCAGCGGCCGCGGCCGCCGTCGCCGCGCTGCAACGTGCCGGTCGCGACCAGGTCCTCACCGGCCTGCGCGATCGCCAAGCCCAGCACAGGATGCGGGCTGACCTCGACGAACGCCCGGTGGCCGTCCGCCGCCAGCGCGGCGATGACCTCGCCGAACCGCACCGGCTCACGCAGGTTCCGGAACCAGTACCCGCCATCCAGCCCGGCGGTGTCCACCACCGCGGCCTCAAGCGTGGAGTAGAACGGCACCGCACTGCTGTCGGCAACCACTGCGGCCAGATCCTCGGCAAGACGCTCCTGGACGGCCTCGACATGCGCGGTGTGCGAGGCGTAATCCACCGCGATGCGGCGCGCACCGCGATCCGTGTACGCGTCCACGAACTCCGAACACGCGTTCGCGGCACCAGCCACCACGATCTGCCGGGGGCCGTTGACGGCCGCGACCGACAGGTCCTCACCCCAGTGGGAGATCCACTCCCCCACCTCGTCCAACCCGGCCGGGACCGACACCATCCCGCCCGTACCCGCTAGACCCGCCAACGCCCGGCTGCGCAAAGCGACGACCCGCGCACCGTCCTCCAGAGACAGGCCGCCGGCGACGCACGCAGCCGCGATCTCACCCTGGCTGTGACCCGCCACCGCCGCAGGCTCGACGCCGTACGCGCGCCACAACCCGGCCAGGCTGACCGCTACCGCCCACGACGCCGGCTGCACCGCATCCACCCGCGCCAACAATCCCGCATCGCCCAACACATCACGCAACTGCCAGTCCACAAACGGCGCCAAGGCCGCCGCGCAGCGCTCCATCACCGCCGCGAACACCGGCTCCTCATCCCACAGTTGCAGACCCATCCCGACCCACTGCGCACCCTGACCCGCAAACACGAACACCGGCCGCAACACCGACGCCGAACCAGCGCCTCCGGTCACCACCCCGGTCACAACACCGGACGCCTCCTGGCCCGCCGCGACCGCGCCCAGGCTCTCCAGCAGCTGCTCACGGTCCTGACCGATCACCGCTAGGCGGTGCGCAAACCCCGTGGTCCTCGTCACCGCCAGAGAAAACGCCACGTCCTTGGCCGAAACCTCCGGACGCGCCGCCACGAACTCCGCCAGCCGACCCGCCTGCCCGGCCAACGCCGCACCCGACCGCGCCGACACCACCCACGCCACCGAACCCGCAGACTCCGGCCCATCCAGGACAGGAACCTCCACAGCAGCCGCGTCCTGCGCGGGCTGTTCGAGGATGAGGTGGACGTTAGTGCCGCTGATCCCGAACGCCGACACACCCGCACGCCGCGGACCGGAACCCGCCGGCCACTCCCGCGGCTCGGTCAGCAGCTCCACCGCTCCAGCCGACCAGTCCACATGCGACGACGGAGCATCCACATGCAACGTCTGCGGCAGCATCCCGTGCCGCATCGCCTGCACCATCTTGATCACACCCGCCACACCAGCAGCCGCCTGCGTGTGACCGATATTCGACTTCACCGAACCCAACAGCAACGGCCGACCCTCCGGCCGACCCTGCCCATAAGTCGCCAACAGCGCCTGCGCCTCAATCGGATCACCCAACGCCGTACCCGTACCGTGCGCCTCCACGACGTCAACGTCAGCCGGCTGAAGCCCCGCACTCGCCAACGCCGCCCGAATCACACGCTGCTGCGACGGACCATTCGGCGCCGACAGACCATTACTGGCCCCATCCTGGTTGATCGCACTACCCGCCACTACCGCCAAAACGCGGTGCCCACGCTCACGCGCGTCCGACAGCCGCTCCAGCACCACCATCCCGACGCCTTCGCCCCAACCGGTGCCGTCGGCGGCGTCCGAGAACGGCTTGCACCGGCCGTCGCCGGCCAGTCCTCGCTGCCGCGCGAACTCCGTGAACGCACCCGGGGTGGCCATGACCGTGACGCCGCCCGCCAGCGCGATCCCGCACTCACCGGACCGCAACGCCTGCGCCGCAAGGTGAATGGCCGTCAGCGACGACGAGCAAGCTGTGTCGATCGAGACGGCGGGACCCTGCAGTCCCAGCGAGTACGCCACGCGTCCTGACGCCACACTCGCCGTCGTCCCGGTTATCCCGAAGCCGCCGTCGCCGTCCTGCTCACCGAGCTGGTAACCCGACGCGATGATGCCGGCGTAAACCCCGGTATCGGAGTCCCACAGCGAAGCTGGAGTGATGCCCGCGTCCTCCAGCGCCTCCCAGCACGTCTCCAACAGCAGTCGCTGCTGCGGGTCCATCCCCAACGCCTCACGCGGACTGATCCCGAAGAACTCCGCATCGAACTCACCAGCTTTATCCAGGAAACCACCCACTCGGGCGTAACCCGCGCCCCCGTCATCGGAGTCCGGGTCAGGCAGGGCCACCATGTCCCAGCCGCGGTCCGCCGGGAAGCCCGACATCGCGTCGGAGCCTCCGACGACCATCTGCCAGAAGCCCTCCGGATCCTCCGCCCCGCCCGGGAACCGGCACCCCATGCCCACGATCGCCACCGGCTCGTCCATGCCGACGCGGACCACAGGGGCGGCAGCCACGCCGTCGGTCCCGCACACCTCTGCCACCAGGTGCCGGGCGAGTTCCAGGGGGACGGGGTAGTCGAAGACCAAGGTGGCGGGCAGGCTCAGGCCCGTCTCGGCCGACAGCCGGTTGCGCAGCTCCAGCCCGGTCAGGGAGTCGATGCCCATCTCGCGGAACGCCCGCTGAGGATCGATGTCCCCGGGGCGACTGTGCCCCAGGACAACGGCGGCAGCGGCCCGGACGATCTGCAGGACCTCCTGCTCACGATCGGCGGGCGAAAGCGCTGCCAACCGCGCCGCCAGGCCACCCGCGCCCCCAGCCACAGCCGCGGTCGGGCGCACGGGGACACCGCCAGCAGCCAGCCCCCGCAGCAGCGTGGGCACCGGCCCGCCAGCACGCGACAGCGCGGCCAAGTCGAGTCGGGCCGGGACCGCCAGAGGCGCACCCAACGCGGTAGCGGCCTCGAACAGCGCCAGGCCCTGTTCGGTCGTCAGCGGCTGGACGCCGCCACGGCGCAGGCGCGACAGACCGGCGCCCTCCAGGTGGCCGGTCATCTCCGAGGTCTGGGCCCACAGGCCCCAGGCCAGCGACTGGCCAGCCAGCTGCCGATCGCGACGGTAGGCGGCCAGCGCATCCAGGAACGCGTTGGCGGCGGCGTAACTGCCTTGGCCCGGGCTGCCCATGACGGCCGCGGCCGAGGAGTACAGCACGAAGCCCGCCAGGCCCGCGTCTTCGGTCAGCTCATGCAGGTTCCACGCCGCATCCGCCTTGGCGGCCAGCACCGGCGCCATGCGCTCGGGCGTCAGCGACTCCACGGTCGCGTCGTCGATCACACCGGCGGCATGCACCACCGCCGTCAGCGGACGCTCAACCTGAGTCCGCGCCAACACCGACATCAGGGCGTCACGGTCGGCAGCGTCACCAGCCAGGACGCTCACCCGCGCTCCCGAGGCCGCCAACTCGGCGACTAGGTGCGCGACTCCCGGCGCCGCCGGACCCCGCCGCGACAACAGCACCAGGTGTCGCATGCCACGCACGTCCACCAGGTGCCGGGCCAACTCCCCACCCAACGTTCCGGTACCACCCGTAACCAGCACCGTGCCCTGCGGGTCCCACTCAGCGGGGACGTTCAACACGACCTTGCCCAGGTGCCGGGCGGCCTGGAGATGGCGCAGCGCCGCCACCGCCTGCGACAGCTCGAAACACGTCACAGGCGGCGGAACCAACGTCCCAGCCTCGAACATCGCCCCCAGCTCGGCCAGCATCTCCGCGACCCGCGGCTCGCCCGCATCCATCAGGTCGAACGCCCGGTAGACGACCCCAGGGTGGGACTCGGCGACCTGCTCGGGGTTGCGGATGTCAGTCTTGCCCATCTCCACGAACCGGCCACCGCGCGGCAGCAGCCGCAGGGAGGCGTCCGTGAACTCCCCGGCGAGGGCATTGAGGACCACGTCCATGCCCTCGCCACCCGTGACGCCCAGGAACCGCTCGCAGAAGGCCAGGTCACGGGTGGAGGCGATGTGGCTCTCCTCCACACCCATCGCCCGCAACGCTTGCTGCTTGGCCGGACTCGCGGTCGCGAAAACCTCCAAACCCCACGCCTTGGCCAACTGCACCGCAGCCGTACCCACACCGCCAGTACCGGCGTGAATCAGAACCCGCTGACCCGGGCGGACCCGGGCCAGATCCCGCAACCCGTAGAACGCGGTGAGGAACCCGACCGGCACCGCCGCAGCCTGCTGGAACGACCAACCCCGCGGAATCGGGGCAAGCAGCAGACTGTCCACGATCCCGACCGGACCCCAACCGGGCACCAGACCCATCACCGACTGGCCCACCGTAAGACCGGTTACGCCGGGGCCGGTCTCCAGGACGATCCCGGCACCTTCGCCGCCGAGGCCTCGGTTGTCCGCGACCATTCCGAGCCCGGCGACCACGTCGCGGAAGTTCACGCCCACCGCACGCAGACCCACCCGCACCTGACCCGCCGACAACGCCACGCCCGCGTCGGGGGCGTCGACGACAGCGGCGCTGCCCAGGTCACCAGGCTGGGCGACCTCGACCCGCCAACCCGAACCACGGGGCAGTGCCAGCTCACTGGCGCGGGCCAAGCGCCGACCAAAGGCAACCATGCCCCCGCCGTCAGTAGCCGGAGAGATGCGGACCTCGGGCTCGTCGGCGTCCAGTGCCACGGCCAGGACAGCGTCCACATCAGCGTCGCGACCGGGGTCCAAGTCGGCTGACAGGTCGACGTCGACCAGCAGCAGCCGGCCCGGGTGCTCAGACTGCGCCGAACGAACCAGACCCGCCACCGCAGCGCCCGCCAGATCCCGGCCGGCGGCCGCACCCTGGATCCAGACCACCAACCGCGAACCATCGGTCCCGGAATCGGCCAGCCACTGCTGCACCCAACCCAACACCCTCGCGGCAGCCAGCTGAGCCGCCCGCGGCGCCGACACCCCGGGCTCGGCAGCCGGAACCACCGCCACCACCACCGGCGCCACCTCGGACCCGCCGTGCCGCACCCACCGCACTTCGGCGTCAGCGACCTGAGGCGCCGGCAGCGGAACCCAGTCGACGGTAAACAGCGACTGCCGAACTTGCCGGTCCGAGCCGCTGAGCTGACCGGCCAAGGCCTCACGCATCGCCAGCGATTGTGCCTGCAAGACGGGCTGACCAGCACCGTCGAACGCCGTCACCGAGACGCCGCCCGCGCCGCGCGCCAGGACGACCCGCATGTGGCGGGCACCGCCGGCCAGCAGCCGCACACCCGACCACGCGAACGGCAACCCCGTCCCACCGCTGCCATCACTGGCGACCAGCAGACCGTGCAGAGCAGCGTCGAGCAGAGCCGGATGCAGACCGAACCCGGCCACATCGGAGTCGATGACCTCGGGCAGCTCGACCTCGGCGTAGACGGTGTCCCCGACCTGCCAGACCTGACGCAGACCCTGGAACGCCGGACCATACCCATAGCCCCGCTG
>NZ_JBHYVB010000348.1:0-6972 GCF_042750115.1 Streptomyces sp. NPDC059455 | reverse complement strand
CCGACCCGAAGGCGTCGGTGGTCGTGGGGGGGGGCCCCACACACATCCCAGTGAGGCCCCCCCGGGGCGCCCGCCCCCACGGTGGGGGGGGGGGGGGTCTGGGGGGCCGGGCCGTTGGCCACGCCGCCCTCCGGGCCGGTGGGCCCGTCGGACCAGCTGTCCCTCTGGCGGGGCCTTCGCACGGAGCCGTCCCTCGGGCGGGCGGCCCTTCGGACCAGCCGGCGCCTCGGGCCCGCGGGTTCTTCAGACCAGGACGGCCGCCAGCAGCTCCGCCACCAGCGCCGCCCCGTCCCGCGACAGCACCGACTCCGGATGGAACTGCACCCCGGCGAAGCCCGGCCCGCGCAGCGCGTGCACATCGCCGGTCGCCCGGTCCCGGCTCAGCTCCACGCGGTGCATCGCCAGCTCCGTCTCCGCCGCCTCGTCGCAGCGCGCCGTGAAGGTGTTGTAGAAGCCGACGGTCTCCTCGCGCCCGAAGAAGTCGATCCGCTCCTGGGCGCCCTGGAACGGCACGTCCTTGCGCACGATCTCCAGCCCCAGCTCGGCCGCGATCAGCTCGTTCCCCAGGCACACCCCCAGCAGCCCGTGCCGGTGCCCGGGCACCAGCTCGGCGGTCAGCGCCCGCAGGAACCGCATCTTCGGGTCGGCCGCGTCGTTCGGGTCGCCAGGGCCGGGGCCGAGCACCACGGGCCCCTGATGCGCCAGCGCCGCCTCCCGCACCCCCGGCTCGTCGTACCGCCGCACGGTCACGGTCAGCCCCGAGGTGCGCAGCAGATGCGCGAGCATCGCGGTGAACGTGTCCTCGGCGTCGATCACCAGGGCATGCCCGGACAACCCCCCGATCCGGGGCTCCTCGGGAGCTTGCATCCGCAGCCAGAACGGCGCCAGGTCCGCCCGCCGCGCGTCCAGCGCCGCCCGTACCCGCGGATCGTCCGTGAGCCGCGGCCGCGGGCCCTCCGACTCGGACCGTACGGGTGCGGGCCGCACGCCCAGCGCGGTCAGCACCCCGGCCGCCTTCGCATGCGTCTCGGCCACTTCGCCGCGCGGCTCCGAGTGGCGGACCAGCGTGGCACCGACGGCCACCTTCAGCGATCCCCCGGCGTCGATGTCGGCGGTGCGGATCAGGATCGGCGAGTCCAGGGTCTGGGCACCGCCGCCGTCCCGGCCGATCAGCGCGAGCGCCCCCGCGTAGTAGCCGCGGCCACCGGGCTCGTACCGCTCGATCACCCGGCACGCGTTCTGCACCGGGGAGCCGGTGACGGTCGCCGCGAACATCGTCTCGCGGAGCACCTCCCGGACGTCGAGCGAGGAGCGGCCGCGCAGCTCGTACTCGGTGTGCGCGAGGTGCGCCATCTCCTTGAGCCGGGGCCCGATCACCGTCCCGCCCATGTCGCCGACGGTGCACATCATCTTCAGCTCCTCGTCCACGACCATGGACAGCTCCTCCACCTCCTTGCGGTCGTGCAGGAACTCCAGCAGCCCCTCGGCGCTCGGCCCGCCCTCGGGGTAGCGGTACGTCCCGCTGATCGGGTTCATCACGACGGTGCCCCCCGACATCCGCACATGGACCTCGGGGCTGGCCCCCACCAGCGTCCGCCCGTCCGCCAGCCGCACCACATACGTCCAGTAGGCGCCCCGCTCCCCGGCCAGCAGCCGCCGGAAGAGCGCGAGCGCGTCGGTACTCCCGAACCCCGGGATCTCGCCCCGGAACGTCCGCCGGATGACGAAGTTGGCGCCCTCGCCGGTGCCGATCTCGTCCTCGATGACCCGGCTCACGATCTCCGCGTACGCGTCGTCGTCCACGTCGAACGCCCCGTCCTCGACCCGCACCGGATGCCCGGGGAGCGCCTCCAGCGCCTCGGCGAGCGGCAGCTCATAGCTCTCCTCCGGGCGCAGCACGGCCAGCGGCGTCCCGTCGTCGCGCACCTCGAACCCGCGCTCGTGGATCTGCCGGAACGGCACGAGCGCGAGGGCGTCCGCCACCGGGGCGCCGTCCCGCGGGGTTCCGGTCGGCAGCGGGATGTCGGTCAGCCGCTCCACCTCCTCGACCGGGCCGAGCAGCACCTCGACGGTGTCGGGCGCCCGGCCGGGGGTGCGGCGGTGCAGCAGGGCGAAGGGCGGCGCGTCGTCGGAGAGCAGCCGTGCGACGACGGCCTGAGCGTGGGGGTTCTGCATGGCGGGTGATTCCTTCCGGAATGAGGAACGACCCGCGGAAACGCCGAAGGCCGCCCCTCGGGCGGCCTTCGCGAGATCTTGGGAGTGCGCGATTCAGCGGGCCGCCGGATGAGCGGTCCACCACCAGGTCATGGTCAGTCGCGCGTGCACGTCCAGGACCTTACCTCAGTTCCAGGGATTGGCGAGCTGGTCGTTGATCGCGACCCAGAAGCGGGTGCCTCTGGGCAGCTTGTAGGCGTTGTTCTCGCTGGCCCAGAAGGACCAGCCGCTCACGCTCCCCAGGTCGACACCGTAGCGGCCGTCATGGAACTCGGCCATCCGCCAGCCCGAGTAGAAGACGTCCTCACAGAGCCGGTCGGCGGTGAGACGGCTGGTCAGTCTGGTGCCCGGTGTGGGCAGAGTCGCCCCGACGGTGCCGCGCGCCCAGCCCGCGTTGGCGTCCGGGACGATCCCCGGAGGCACTGGGGATCCGTCGACCTTGACGCACAGCACCGGCAGGGAGGCGGTGGCCGGAGTGTCCCCGACATACGCGTGCGTCTGGGCGTCGGAGCCCACATGAACGGTGCCACCGGGCCCGTCCTGCCGGATGACCCAGGTCATCCCGGCATGGTTGGCGGCCGGGCCCGCGTGGGCCGGTGCGGCGGCGAGGGGCAACAGGCCCAGCGAAGCGGCCGCCGCGAGGGTGGCGGTGATACGGCGGAGAGGACCCATGGCGCGGCCACTCAGTTCCAGGGGTTCGCCGGCTGGTCGTTGATCGCGGCCCAGAAGCGGGTGCCGTCCGGGACGTAGCCGTACGCCCAGAAGGACCAGCCACCGCTCGCCTCCAGGTTGGCCCCGTACCGGCCGTCGTGGAACTCGGCCTCCCGCCAGTCCGCGCCGTAGTACTGCGCGCAGATCGCGTCCGCCGCGGCCCGGCTGGTCAGCGACTTGCCCAGTACGGGCGGCGTCGCGGCCACGGTGCCGCGTGCCCAGCCCGCGTAGAAGTCCGGGGTGATCCCACTGGGCACGGCGCTGCCGTTGACTCTCAGGCACAGCATGGGGAGCGTCGCGGTGGCGGCGGTGTCACCGTTGTACGCGTCGGTCGCGGAGTCCGCGCCCACCCTGATCGTGCCGTCGGTTCCCTTCGCGAGCACGGTCCAGGTCATCCCGGACGCGATGGCCGACGAGTCCGCCTGGGCGGGGGCGGCGTTGAGCGACAGCAGTACGAGCGAGGCGGCGGCCGCGAAGGCGGCGGCACCGCGGCGGAGCAACTTCCTCATGGGGCACTCCTTTGAATGGGGACCGGCCGCGGGGGTGGGCCGGTCACCCGAACAGCGTCCGAGGAGCGCACGGTTCCATCACGCCTTCTTCACGGCATGGCCGTAAACGACCGAGGGATGCCCGAACGTCCGTTCTTGCGCGGCGCGTCCCGTGTGTGCTTGGTACGGACCTTCGTCCAAGCCGGTGTGATTCGAGCTCAAAGCGTGAGGGGCGGTGTCTCACACCGTGGAAAGCGGGCTGGACGCGCGGCAGGACCCCGTAACCTTGTGCGGGTGACCGTGAACGCTGAAACCCACGCCGGTGGCCACACCTGGCAGTCTCTTCCCGCGGCGCAGCAGCCCGACTGGCCGGACCGAGCGGCTCTGCGCGATGTGATCGCTGAGCTCGAGTCCTATCCGCCGCTCGTCTTCGCGGGCGAGTGCGACGCGCTGCGGCACCGCCTGGGGGCCGTGGCGCGGGGCGAGGCGTTTCTGCTCCAGGGCGGTGACTGCGCCGAGGCATTCGACGGCGTGAGCGCCGACCAGATCCGCAGCAAGCTCAAGACGCTCCTCCAGATGGGCGCCGTGCTGACCTACGCCGGGTCCGTCCCGGTGGTGAAGGTGGGCCGGATCGCCGGGCAGTACAGCAAGCCGCGCTCCAAGCCGACCGAGACCCGGGACGGGGTGACCCTGCCCACCTACCGTGGCGACTCCGTCAACGGATTCGAATTCACCCCCGAGGCGCGGATCCCGGACCCGCAGCGGCTGAAGCGGATGTACCAGGCGTCGGCCTCGACGCTGAACCTGGTGCGCGCCTTCACCACCGGTGGCTACGCGGACCTGCGGCAGGTGCACGCCTGGAACCAGGACTTCGTGAAGTCCTCGCCCTCGGGCCAGCGCTACGAGGCGCTGGCGCGCGAGATCGACCGGGCGCTGTCCTTCATGAACGCCTGCGGGGTGGACCCGGAGGAGTTCAAGACCGTCGAGTTCTTCTCCTCGCACGAGGCGCTGGTCCTGGACTACGAGACGGCCATGACCCGCACCGACTCGCGCACCGGTGAGCTGTACGACGTCTCCGGGCACATGGTCTGGATCGGCGAGCGCACCCGGCAGCTGGACGGGGCGCATATCGAGTTCGCCTCCAAGGTCCGCAACCCGGTGGGCGTGAAGCTGGGCCCGACGACCACGCCGGAAGAGGCGCTGTCGCTGATCGAGCGGATCGACCCGGACCGCGAGCCGGGCCGGCTGACCTTCATCACCCGGATGGGCGCGGACAAGATCCGCGACAAGCTGCCCAACCTGGTGGAGAAGGTGACCGCCTCCGGTGCGCAGGTCGCCTGGGTCTGCGACCCCATGCACGGCAACACCTTCGAGGCGGCGTCCGGGCACAAGACCCGCCGCTTCGACGATGTGCTGGACGAGGTCAAGGGCTTCTTCGAGGTCCACAAGGAGCTCGGCACCCATCCTGGCGGCATTCATGTGGAGCTGACCGGCGACGATGTCACGGAGTGCGTGGGCGGCGGCGACGAGATCTTCGTCGACGATCTGCACCAGCGCTACGAGACGGCGTGCGACCCGCGGCTCAACCGCAGCCAGTCGCTGGACCTGGCGTTCCTGGTGGCGGAGATGTACCGGGACCAGTAGGGCGCGGCCAGTGGAACTCGGCCAGTAGAGCCTGGCCAGTGGAGATCATAAAGACGCAGGTGGGGCGCGGATCACATGGATCCGCGCCCGCTGTGCGTTGTGGGGGTCCGGCGCGGCAGGTAAGGTAAGGGTTACCTCACTGATCAATGCCATCGTCGACGCCACCGCTGGAGAGCCCGTGTACGTCTGCTCATGCTTCGGGATCACCGAGCAGCAGGTGCGTCAGCACGCGGAAACGGGCGCGTGCACCCCGCGCCAGATCGCCGGTGCCTGCAAGGCGGGCACGGACTGCGGATCGTGCGTACGGAAGATCCAGGCGCTGCTGGGCCGCGGTGCGTGCCCCCGGCGCGAGGCGCTGGACCCGGTCGTCCTGACGACGGCCGCGACGACGGCATCCGCCGCCGCTTCCCTCCCGGAGCCGACGGCGGCCGAGGCGGCCTGACCGGCGGACCGGCGGACCGGCTCGGTCGCCGCGAGTTCTGCCGCCGCGGGCTCAGTGGCCCTTGCCGCTCCCGGAGTAGTTGTCGCCGTTGTCGCTGGGCTGCTCGATCTGCTGGGCGATGTAGAGGGGCTCACCGAGCTTCTCGATCAGCTCCAGCTGAGTGTCGAGATAGTCGATGTGGAGTTCCTCGTCGGCGAGGATGTACTCGAAGAGATTCGCCGAGGTGATGTCCGCCTTGGACCGCATCAGCTCGATGCCCCGCTTGAGGCGGTCGATCGCCTCGATCTCCACCTGCCGGTCGGCCTGGAACATCTCGGTCAGCGTCTGGCCCACCCGGACATGGAAGAGCCGCTGGTAATTGGGCAGCCCATCCAGAAGAAGGATGCGGTCGGTGAGGATCTCCGCATGCTTCATCTCGTCGAAAGACTCCGACCGGGTGTATTTGGCAAGCCGAGTCCAGCCAAAGTGGTCCTGCATCTTTGAGTGCAGAAAGTACTGATTGATCGCAGTCAGCTCGCCGGTCAGCTGCTCGTTGAGGAACTCGAGGACCTCGGGGTCACCCTGCATCGGAGGGGCTCCTTCCAATCCGATCGGGAACGGCAGGTTCCGCGCATCGTCGCACCGCGCCTGTTGGGGCGTCCAGTAAGTGCACGCTTAGTACGAGTTGTGCCCGTCCTCGATGCCCTGGTCACGACCACCCCCGGCGGTCTGAGACCATGGAGCCCATGGGTCAGTCGGAAAGCCGCGAGGGGGAGCTCGCGAAGCTGCCTCCTGGGCAGCGACTGCAGCGCGGTTGGCCGGTTACGCACTATGGGCCGGTCCCCAAGTTCAAGCCGGACCGATGGGAGTTCCGGGTCTTCGGCGCCACGGCGGACGGCGAAAAACACTGCTGGACGCATGAGGAGTTCTCGGCTCTGCCGTACTCGACGGTCGTGGCCGATCTGCACTGCGTCACCAAATTCAGCATGCTCGACGCCGAATGGGGCGGGGTTTCCTCGCTGGAGATCGCGAAGCTCGCACCGCCGGCGCCCGATGTCACCCATGTGATGGTGTGGGCCGAATACGGGTTCAGCTCGAATCTGCGGCTGTCGGACTTCATGGCGGAGACCACGATTTTCGCCACCCACAAGGATGGCGAGTTGCTCACCGCCGAGCACGGCTTTCCGGTGCGGCTGGTGGTGCCTCATCTGTATGCCTGGAAGGGCCCGAAATGGGTGCGCGGTGTGGAGTACATGACCGCCGACCGCCGCGGCTTCTGGGAGGAACGCGGCTACCACAACATCGGCGACCCCTGGACGGAGAAGCGCTACTCCTACCAGGAGGTGCCGGGCGACGGCCCGGAGCTCTAGGGGGTGTCCGGCGGACCACGCGGCGGAGCCGCATTGTCGACGCTTTCCCCTCCCCGCCCCTTCCCGCTGCATCGATATGCGGCTCCGCCGCGTGGCAAGGGCTTCGCCCCAGACCCCGGGGCCC
>NZ_JBHYVB010000347.1:0-7068 GCF_042750115.1 Streptomyces sp. NPDC059455 | reverse complement strand
GGCCCGGGGGCGGGGCCCGGGGGCGGGGGCCCGGGGGCGGGGGCCCGGGGGCGGGGGCCCGGGGCGGGGGCCCGGGGCGGCGCTCAGCCCAGCTCGGTCGCCACGTACTTCCGCCACCGCGCCGTGAACTCCCGCATGCTCACCCCGAGCACATTCCGCAGCGCCGACTCCACCGCCCCCGAGCGCTCGTGCGCCCGGCCCACCGCGCGGTAGAAGTCGACCAGCCTCTTCTCGCCCCATGTGTCGGCGATCAGGCGGCAGGCGAGCCAGCCCTGTTCATAGGCGCGGGAGAGGCGGTCCGGGTCGCTGCCGAAGCGGAAGTCGTCGTCGCGCGGGAGCGCGGTGGGCAGCTGCCCCGCGGTGACGGCGTCGGTGAGCTCGGGGGCGATCTGGCGGGGGGCGCGGCCCGGGGTGCGGTAGCCCACCCAGTCGGCGAAGCCCTCGGAGAGCCAGAGCGGGGTGGCGGCGCTGGTGGCGGTGCGGGTGGCCACATGCGCCGTCTCATGGGTGATCACGACGCGCCGGCCGAAGTCGCCGAGGACCTGGTACGCCTCGGGGTTGACGATCACGCGGTCGGCGGGGGTCTCGTCACCGGCCCCGCCGACCTCGCCCGTGGTGACGGCGGCGATCCCCCGGTAGCCGTCCGCGGAGGCGCCGAGCAGGGCGGCCATCCGGCCCAGGGAGGCCGGGACCTCGACCACGACGCGCCCGGCCCACCGGTGGGGCCAGACCTGGCCCAGGACGGGCACCGCCCGGTCCGCGGTGTCGGCGACCGCGCGCAGCACCCGCCGGTCCTGGCCGACGCCCAGGACGAGGCTGTGAGCGCCGCGGACGACGTCGACCGTGCCCTGGTCCCACAACTGCTCCATACCGCGCTTGCCGTCCACCACACCGTCGTCGGAGGCCACGTACCACTGCCCGCCGCGCCGGGCGAGGGTGAGGTACTGGGCGGAGACGACCGGCGCGGTGTCGTACCCCTTCAGCCGGTACCGGAGTTCGACCTGTGCGGCGAGGCTGCGGCCGCCGACCCGCGCGGGGTCGAAGCCGCCGGTGCGCACCAGGCGGTAGGTCCAGGAGCGCAGCGGTACGGCGGACATCTGCCGGAACACCCGCCGCTGCTCGGCCAGATAGCCGGCCGAGCCGCGGTCCACGGTGGCGAGGAAGGCGTCCGCGTCCCGCTCCCGGACCGCCGCCGCCCGCTGGTCCAGCATGCGCTGCACGGCCCGGCCGTCGCGCCCCTCGGGGTCGTCGGGCGCGGGGACGGGGCCGCAGCCGCACAGCGCGGTCATGGCGAACGCGCCCACCAGGGGCGGGCACAACAGCGCCCGCCATCCGCCCGATCTCCACCGACCCGCCACGTCTTAGATCGTACGAGCCCGCGCGCCGGCTTCAGACGCGAGTGATGGAAGAGATCGGCAACATGCCCACGGGGTCGTAGCGGACCCGCGCCCCGGGGTAAGGGGCGTGGATCACCTGTCCGTTGCCCGCGTACATGGCCACATGGCTGGCGTCGGAGCGGTAGACCACCAGATCGCCGGGGCGGGCCTGGGACAGCGGCACCGGCTGCCCGGCGTGCGCCTGGGCCTGGGAGGTGCGCGGAATGGCCACTCCGGCGTGGGCGTAGGCCCATTGCATCAGCCCGGAGCAGTCGAAGGCGGTGGGACCGGCCTGGCCCCATGCGTACGGCAGCCCCAGGGCCGCCCGTACCGCGCCGAACGCCGTGGCGGCCCGCCCCGAGGACGGCACCCCGCCCGGCAGGCCGCCAGGGAGCTCCTCAGGGCCGTAACCGGAATCGGAACCGGAAGGGGCGCGGCCGCCGGGAAGGGCGCCCGGCACCAGCCCGGCGAGGGCGCCGTGCTCCCGTCCGCCCGCCCGCGAGGCACGGCGTGCGTAGCTCTCCCACTCCCCCGGCGGCACCGCGTTCACCAGCCGCCGCGCCGTGGCCAGCCGCCGCTGGACCGCCCGCTTGTGACGGGCCACCTCCTTACGGCTGTGCTCCAGCTTCACCAGCTTGGCCGCGGCCTCCGCGCGCTCCTGCCGCAGCGTCCGCTGGGCGCTCTGGAGCACCCGCAGCTGCGCGGCCTGACGACTGGTGATCCGCTCCAGGGTGGCGGCCCGGTCGAGGTACTGGGCCGGGTCCCCGGACAGCAGCAGGGCGAGGCCCGGGTCGACCCCGCCGGTGCGGTACTGCCCGCCCGCGAGGGCACCGAGCGCCGTCCGCATCCGGTTGACCCGCCCCTGGCCGCGGGCCACCCGGTCCTGGATCCTGCCGACCTGGCGGCGCAGGGCCTGGGCGCGTGTCTCCGCCGCGTTGTAGCGCTCGGTGGCCCGCTCGGCCTGGGCGTAGAGCGTGGCGATCCGGTCGCCGGCGGACCGGGCGGACGGACGGCCCGCCGGGTCGTGCGGCTCGGCACCGGCCGGCACGGCGGACAGCACGGCGGCGGAGGCCACCGTCAAGGCCGCCGAGGCGGCGGACAGCACGGTGGCCCGGCCGGACCGGGGTTTCGCGACGCGGCGACAGGACGCCATGGGAAGCCGCACTCCCTTCCGCAGTGTCGGGCTGAGAACTGCGGGCCGACAGTAGCCGTGGCGCTACCCACGGTCCAACGGCCGTGAGGTGCGGGCACACTGACGCCCCGCCGACTGACGCAGGTCACCGGCGGGGCGGAGGATCAGCGCGGGCGCTGGAGATTCGCCCGAAAGGATTGCGGTTGAGGCGGTTTGAAACCTGGTTCGCGGGACTTCCGGTTCAGACCCGGACCCGGATCAGACCCGGACGCCGAACTGGAACGGCATGTTGTCCATCGACTCGTAGCGCACACCGGCACCGGGCTTGGGCGCGTGCAGCACCTGGCCGCCGCCCGCGTAGAGACCTATGTGGTGCAGGTCGCCGTAGAAGAGCACCAGGTCGCCCGGCTTGAGCTCACCGCGGCTGATGCGGGTACCGGCGTTCGCCTGGTCCTGCGAGATCCGCGGCAGCTGCACACCGGCCTGCTGGTAGGCCCAGCCGGTGAGTCCGGAGCAGTCGAAGGAGGACGGACCGGTCGCGCCCCAGACGTACGGGAGGCCGATCTTCGTCTTGGCGGCGGCCAGCGCGGCGGCGGCACGCCCCGACTCCGGCACCTCGTTGCCCAGGTCCACGCGCTCGCTGGAGCGGTTGGCGCGCTCGGCGTCCTGGGCGGCCAGCTTGGCGCGCTCCTTGGCCGTGAGGGTGTTGAGGAGGTTCCGGGCCTTGGACAGCTTGCCCTGGATCTCGTCCTTCTTCTTGCCGAGCGCCTTACGGGTGTCGGCAAGGTCCTTGAGCTTGGTGGACGCCTCCTCGCGCTGCTGCTTGAGGGTGCGCTGCTTGTCCGCGATCTTCCGCAGGGACTCGGCCTGCTTACCGCTCAGCTGGCTGAGGGTGGACGCCTTCTCGAGGTAGGTGTCCGGGTCGGAGGAGAGGAGCAGCTGCACCGAGGGGTCGATCCCACCGGAGCGGTACTGGGCGGTGGCCATCGAACCCAGGCCGTTGCGCAGCTTGTTCAGGTCCTCCTGGCCGCGCGCCACCTTGTCCTGGAGGTCGCCGACCTGCTTCTCCAGCTTCTGCTGCTTCTCCTTGACGCCGTTGTACTTCTCGGTCGCCTGCTCAGCCTCTTCGTAGAGCTTGTCGACCTGCTCCTTGACGTCCTTCTTGTCCTGCTTCGGAGCGGCCTGGGCGGCCTGGGAAGTGAGCGCGACGGCGGCGGCCGCGGTCGCGGTGAGGACGGTTACCCGAGTGCGGCTCGGCTGCTTGGGTCGACGGTGGGACGCCACGAAGGCGAGCTCCTTCTTCCTCCAGCCGCCTACCGGGAGTTTGGGGGGTTGTGAAGCCCCGGCTCCGCGACAGGGCGCGGACTCGGCGGTACCTTCGCTGTCACCCCGGATGAGTGATCAACCGCGCGAAGGTTCGAGCTGACCATAGTGACCCCGCCGTGATCCGTTCAAATCCCGACGGCAAAAAAGTCGATCCGCGAGGGCATATTTTACAAATATCGCACGGGCAGTGATGACCGATGACGCTCCGCTGACATCACAAGTGCCCCGGGTCAGACTTGTGAAGTCATTCGAAGTGATTCGGGCACCTCAGCCGTGGAGCGGAGAAACGGGGCAACCGGGGCACGGGGACGGACGATTCGGGCCATGACGGCTCAGGATCGGGCAAGCCGCTTCAGCAGCAACGCCGATGCCACGGGGCGCGCTCCGGCGCGCGCCACCCCGTCGGCCACCTCGCGGTCGGTGGACACCACCACCACCGGACGGCCCGGCGGCTCGGCCCGCACCAGCTGCCGGATCAACTCATCGGCCGTCACACCCGGCTTGCTGAACAGCACCCGCACCCCGCGCGGCGGCGCGAGCAGCACCGGAGCGGCCAGCTCCGCCCCGTCGAAGACACAGGTCATCTCCGCGCCCGTCTGGGCCGCGAGCACCGCCAGACCGCCCAGCAGCCGCAGCCGCTGCTTCTCCAACGGCATCGTGGGATAGCCGGTCTTGGTGACGTTGTAGCCGTCCACCACCAGATGCGCCTGGGGCAGCGCGAGCAGCTGATCCAGCAGCGCCGGATCCATCTCCGACAGCGCCCTGGTCGCTATGTCCTTCGGCGTCATCTTCCCCGGCTCCACGGCGTCCACCGTGTCCGCCGGGCGCATCGACGCGGGCGGCAGGGCCAGTTCGCGCCGCAGCCCCTGCGCCGCGTCCAGCACCGTGTCCAGCAGCAGCCGCAGCCGCATGTCCTCCACGCTGCGGCCCTCGCGCACCGCCCGCCGGCTGGCCTCCAGCGCCGACTCCGCCTCCGCGAGCCGGGCCCGCAGCCGCCGGGCCTCGCTGTCCGCGGTGGCCTGACGGGCCACCGCCTCCGACCGTACGGACTCCAGCTCCGCCTCGATCTTGCGCAGCGCCGCCGCGCCCCGCTTCACATCGCTCTGCGCGCTGCGCAGCCTGCGCTGGAGCACGTCGTTCTCCTTGCGGGCCGACTCCAGCTCGGTGCGCGTCCGCTCCGTCTCGTGCCGGGTGGCCGTCTTGGCCTCGGCGAGCTCCTCACGCAGCCGCTGGAGTTCGCGCGCCGCCTCCTCACCGGCCCGCTCGGCGGAGGCCCGCTGGGCCTCCTCGCCCGCCGCCTCGACCAGCTTGACCCAGCCCACCGGGCGCAGCACATACGCCACCGCCGCGACATCCACCGGATCGGCCGCCGCGGGCGGCGAACCACCCTCGATCGCCTCGGCCAGCTCCCGCTGGGTCTCCCGCAGCCGTCCCGCGATCCGCTGCCGGAAGACGGGGTCGCTCTCCACCGCGGCGGCCATCGCGTTCCCCGCGAACTTGGCGCGGCGGGTCGGGGTGAAGCGGGCGTACTGCCGCAGCTGGGCGGGCAGCTCGGTGACCGTCAGACCACCGAAGGCATCCGCGACCAGCGCCACCACGCGCCGTCGCACCCCTTCCGGCAGGGGGCGGTCCAGCGCCTCGGGGACGCCCTCGGCGTCACCGGCCGCCCCGGGGTCACCGGTCCGCTCCACCACCTGTCACCGCTCCGTTCTCAGGCGCTCTGGCCGGTGCTCGGACGATCCACGAGTTCGACCTGGTCGACCGCGTTGCACCAGCGACAACGCACCGACTCAATGGTCTCACTGAGCACCTCGCGTTCCTCGACTCTGGGTTCCCCCGCCAAGTCGAGATGCACATACTCCACGGCTCTGGTCGAGCGGGTCACATCGAACCGGGTGAGATTGCCGCACAGGGTGCAACGCCAGCGGGTCTGGGCGTTCGGCAGGGGCACGGCCATGGTTGCGGGTCCTCGCTTCTCGGCTCGTCGGCGGCGTCCTGTAACCCTACGGCCTGAGCCCTGGCCCGCGCCGGGCCCGGTCCGCCCCCCATGACCCGGCGGAGCGCGGCGAGGCGCTCTGTGGAGGTTGTGCCCGGTACGGAATGATCTGCCCATGATCGAGACGTCGTCGGGGCGCCACCGCCCCTGGATGGCGGGGCCCGGCCGCCCCTGGATGACGTACGGCCTGATCGTCAGCTGCTGCCTGATCTTCGTCCTCGGACCGGCCTCGGGGCTCAACCCCGGCTATGGCTCGGGCGGGCGGCTGGTGGAGGCCCAGTCCACGTACTTCGAGCGCTGGGGGGTGGTGCCCAGCGCCCTGTGGAGCGGCGACCATGATCAGCCGCTCGCCCCGCTGACCGCGCTGTTCGTGCACGGCAACTGGCTGCATCTGCTCGGCAACATGCTGTTCCTCTATGTCTTCGGGGCGATGACCGAGGAGCGGATGGGCCGTTTCCAGTTCGCCGTCTTCTACCTCGCCACCGGCTATCTGGCGCTGCTCGGGTACGCCGCCGCGCACGCCGACTCGGCCCAGTCCCTGGTGGGCGCCTCCGGGGCCATCTCCGGGGTGCTCGGGGCCTTTCTGTGGCTGTTTCCCCGGGCCCGGGTGACCAGCCTCTTCCCGTTCCTGCTCTTCCTCCCGCTGCGCTTTCCGGCCTGGGCGGTGCTGATCTTCTGGGTGGCCCTCCAGTGGCTGGCCGCCCGGCAGGCCGACGACCGCCCAGGCGTCGCCTATCTCGCCCATCTCGTGGGCTTCACGCTCGGCTTTCTCTACGCGTGGGCCCGGTTCGGGCGGAGGGCTAGAGTGGGCGGCGCAGCCAGGCCCAGTGAGGGAGAAAGCCAGCCGTGATCACTTCGATCGTGCTCATCAAGACCAACGTGGACCAGATCCCGGAGACCGCCGAGAAGATCGCCGCGCTGGAGGGTGTGAGCGAGGTCTACTCGGTCACCGGCGCGCACGATCTGATCGCGATGGTGCGGGTGGCCCGGCACGACGACCTCGCGGACATCATCACGGGCCAGATCAGCAAGTTGCCGGGGGTGGCCTCGACCGAGACCCACATCGCCTTCCGGACGTACTCGCAGCACGATCTGGAGGCGGCGTTCGCGATCGGCCTGGACGGCTAAGGGGTGCCCGGCGGCTTCTGACGCCTGCGGCGGGCTGTTCCCCTCCCCGCCCCTTCCCACAACTGGGGCTCCGCCCCAGCCCCCGACCGGACAACCCGGACGCGCACGGG
>NZ_JBHYVB010000346.1:5229-7097 GCF_042750115.1 Streptomyces sp. NPDC059455 | reverse complement strand
AGTGTCATATCCCCGGTCGGATCAGCGTGCGTGCCAGGCGTCGCACGCCCGGCCGGGGATATGACACAGGCTCTCACCATGACGGCAGCCGCTTCGCTCAGCCGGGGCTCACCCAGGTGCCCAGATCGGCGGAGCGGGTCATGGCGTCCAGCACGGTGGCGCTGTGCACGGCGTCGTCCAGGGTGGCGCCGTGCGAGGTGCCCTCGGCGATGGAGCGCAGGAAGTGGTACGCCTCGATCACCTTCAGATCGTCATAGCCCATGCCGTTGGCCGAGCCGGGCTGGAAGGCGGCGTATTCGCCGTGCCCGGGGCCGACGTACACGGTGGAGACGGGCTGGTCCTGGTACGCGGTGCCGCGGCTGACGCCGAGTTCACCCATGCGCCGGAAGTCCCAGAACACCGCGCCCTTGGTGCCGTGGATCTCGAAGCCGTAGGTGTTCTGTTCGCCGACCGAGACCCGGCACGCCTCCAGCACCCCACGGGCGCCGGAGGCGAAGCGCACCAGACAGGAGACATAGTCCTCGTTCTCCACCGGGCCCAGCTCACCGCCGGTGGCCCGGGTGTGACCGGCGGTTGCGCCGGTGGGGCGGGCCCGCTCGGGCACGAACACGGCGGTGTCGGCGGTCAGCGCATCGATCTCGCCGAGCAGGAAGCGAGCCAGGTCCACCCCGTGGGAGGCCAGGTCGCCCAGCACTCCGCTGCCGCCACGCGCACGTTCGTACCGCCAGGTCAGGGCCCCTTCGGGGTGGGCGGCGTAGTCGCTGAAGAGGCGGACGCGGGCATGGGTGACGGTGCCGATCTCCCCGGCGGCGATCATGGCGCGGGCGGTCTGGACGGCGGGTGCGTTGCGATAGTTGAAGCCGACCGCGCCCTGGACCCCGGCCTCGGCCACGGCCCCGGCGACCGCGCGGGCGTCGTCGGCGGTGAGCCCGACCGGCTTCTCGATCCAGATGTGCTTGCCCGCCCGTGCCATGGCGACGCCGATCTCGCGGTGCAGGAAGTTCGGCGCGGCGATGCTGACCGCCTGGACCCGGGGGTCGGCGGCGACCTCCTGCCAGTCCCGGGCGGCGGTGGCGAAGCCGTACCGCCCGGCGGCCTCCTCGGCCCGGCCGGGCACCTCGTCGGCGACGGCGACGAGTTCGGGCCGTACGGACAGCTGCGGGAAGTGGTGCGGCAGCCGGACGTACGCCTGGGTGTGCACCCGTCCCATCCAGCCGAATCCCACGACGGCGACCCCGAGCGTACTCACCATGACTGCCCTTCTTTGGACCGTTCCAGATCTCTCCCGGCCCACACTGAAAGCACTCCCCGCAGGTGTCAACCCCTTTGACAACCGCGTCCGCCATATGGAACGGTCCAGACCATGAGACCACCGACGATCCGCGATGTCGCCGAACGGGCCGGAGTGTCGAAGTCGCTGGTCTCCCTGGTGCTGCGCGGCTCCCAGCAGGTGCGCCCCGAGAAGCGGCGGGCCGTCCTGGCCGCCGTCGAGGAGCTCGGCTACCGGCCCAACGCCGCCGCGCGCAGCCTCAGCGAGCGGCGCACCCGGACCGTCGGGGTGCTCCTCAACGATCTGCGCAACCCCTGGTTCGTGGAGCTGCTCGACGGCCTCAACTCCGAGCTGTACGCGAGCGGTCTGCGCACCCTGCTGGCCGACGGCCGGCTCAACTGGCGGCTCGGCGAGGACCTCACCCACACCTTCACCGAGCTCCGGGTGGACGGCCTGATCGCCGTGGGCACGCTCCCGGACCCGGCGGCGGTGCGCACGGCGGCCGCGCGGGGGCCCCCCGAGGTGGCGGGCCCCCCCCCGCCCCGGCTGCCCCGCGGGGGCCACCGCGCGGGCGACCACGAGCCGGGGGCCCCCCCGG
>NZ_JBHYVB010000346.1:2689-5219 GCF_042750115.1 Streptomyces sp. NPDC059455 | reverse complement strand
GCGGGGCGGGGGCCGCGGGGGGCGGGCGGCCGCCCCATGGGCGGCGCGCCCCCCCGCGAGCCCGTGCTGCCCGGCGTGGACATCGTCGCGGGCGACGACGAGCTGGGCGCCCGCCTGGCCACCGAGCACCTCATCGGCCTGGGCCACCGGCACATCGCCCATATCGCGGGGCAGGGCGTGGTGGGCGAACTGCGCCGCCGTGGCTTCGAGGCGGTCATGCGCGAACACGGCCTGTCCGGGTCGGCGACCGTGGAGCAGGGCGATCTGACCGAGGAGGGTGGCTACCGGGCCACGGTCCGGCTGCTGGGCGCGCCGCACCGGCCCACCGCCGTCCTCGCGTTCAACGACATGGCCGGGGTCGGCGCCCTGTCGGCCGCCGAGGAGCTCGGCCTGCGGGTGCCGGGCGATCTCTCCCTCGTCGGCTACGACAACACCTACCTCGCGCGGCTGCGCCATCTGTGGCTCACCAGCGTGGACAACGCCGGTCATGACATCGGCCGCCGCGCCGCGCGCCGCCTGCTCGACCGGATCGCCGCCCCCGGCCGCGCCGGCGAGGTCGCCCTCACCACCCCGTCCCTCGAAGTGCGCGGCACGACGGCGCCACCGCGACCGGCGGACTGCCCCCCGCGCACGGACCATTGACGCCCCGTCGCCCGCTTCCGCCGGGTGGCCGTGGGGTGGTCAGTCAGCGGCAGCGAGGCAGGCGGGACAGTTCACCAGCCGCTGCCACCGGTACACCTCCCTCTTCCCCGTTCCCGGTGGAATGGCCATCCCGCAACGTGCTTCATCCGGGTGGACGCGCAACCAGTGCACGGTCAGCAGGTCGTCCCTGAGCGTCCCTGGAAACCACTCGCGGTCCACCGGATCGTCAATCGGTCGTTCCATCTGCGGCTTCCCCACGGTGCTTCCTGTCTGTGGCTGGAGGCGGTCGGCGGTCATGGCATCAGCTTGTAGTACGCATCCACTTGCTCAGTGACCAGTCAGTGAAGCTCGGCCCATGTGGGTGCGCTCACGGTCTGATCCAGCTTGCCCCTGCCTTCCATCTCCGGGAGGTTGGGAATGTGGTAAGGCGACGAGCAGCACGTCCCCGAGGCACTCCGTGAGTCGCTTCAGCAGATGGGCGCACTCGGTCGGTGCGACAGGGACACCAGCGTCCAGGATGCCCCGGCTGAGCGACATGACGGCCTGTGCCGTAGCGATCTGCTCTGCTTCGACCCGGTCAGCCAGGCGTGCGACATGGCCGTCGGGTGAGTCATCAGGTGTGTACGTGCTGCGTTTTGACCCGGTCATGACAGTAAACGTAGGCGGGTAGCCTTCATGCGTCGCGCTCCTTCGAAGCGTGGCCATGCCCCCGGCCGGTTCGCCCCGGTGCGGGGGTCCTTAACAGCCTGAGCCTGACGGGCGCCACCATGAAGCGACAGGGAATGCGTTACGCAGTCCGGCGACGTTAATCGGCGACACCCAGGAACTCGGCGATCGGCTTGAGCCCGGTCGGCCGTGACGACCAGTTCCACAGGTCCCGCACGACAGCGACGGCGAGTGTGTGATGCCGCATCCACGCCGGGGCGTTGCGCTTCAGGGACTCCAGCGCCTTCACGGCACCTACTCCGTTGCCCAGGTCAGTGTGGGCGCGTGCGACGTCGAGCAGCAGCCATGTCCGCCACGACGGCGGGGTGTCCTTGTGCCGCTGTGATCGCGTTCGACCCGATCAGCGGCGTGGACAGCCAGCCCACGTGCGTCGTCCAGCCTCGCCTGACGCTGGTACGCCCACGCGACGGAATTGGAGATCATGGGGGCCAGGAGCGGGTCCGACGAGGCGTCAGCGGCGGCTATGGCCCGTTCCAGGGACGACAGGGCAAGATCCGTCTTCCCCATCCGGATGGCTAGGTGTCCGCCGAGCTGAAGTGCCTTGCTCAGCGCTGCCTGCCCTGCCGCGCGCTGGTCAGCGTCGCCGACGGTGGCAGCGAACCGGGCGTCGGTGATCAGGCCCGGCAGTGCGCTGAGCAGCTCTTCGAACGCTGCCGCGTGGTAGAGCGTCCACCCGTCCGCGATGTCACGTCGGACCCGCTCCAGGGTCAGCGTCTCCAGGTCGCTGGGCGGGACAGGTGGAGCGAACAACGGCGGCATGATGGCGCGACGGACGGCGACGAGTTGCGGGGAATCGGATTCTCCCGTCGACGGAGCGCCTGGAGGGTCGCCCACGAGGCTCGTCAGCTCTACGCCAAGCCCCGATGCAAGAGCGTGCAGTGTGGGTAGCTGTACGGAACTCTGCGGCTTCTGTTCCAGTCGACGAATGGTGTCGACAGACACGCCGGACTGCTCGGCCAAGCCCTCTTGTGTGAGCCTCGCCTGACGGCGGAGGCGCCGCACACGGTCCCCCAGGTACTCCGTTGCCATAGAACCAAACTACTCCGAGCCTGGACTCGTGGGGGGGGTGGGGGGCGCAGGAAGAAAGCCCCCCACCCAACAACACCCCGAGGCCCCCGCGCGAGGGGGTGAGCTGGGGGTAGAGGCAGCGACGGGCCGGCGC
>NZ_JBHYVB010000346.1:0-2679 GCF_042750115.1 Streptomyces sp. NPDC059455 | reverse complement strand
CTCTCCACCAGCGCCCCATCTAGAGAGTGTGACATAACACAAAAGCACAGCAGTCTTGTTCTTGTGGGTTACTCTTTCAGATAGATTTCACCCCCCAAACGCAAAAGCCCTGCCGATCCCGACGGGCGCTGAGGTACTGCGGTCATCTCGTCCGACGGTCGCCAACGCACCAGGCGACGACGGCCGAGGGCTTAAATCAGTCGCTTGACTTAACGTAGCCCATGGGGTTGCCTGATCTTGTTGCTGACCGCCCCGGGCCGAGGGAGAGCATCGTGGATCAAGGAGACGGCGAGGTGGCCGGCGCCGTACTGCCGCGCGGCACCACCGTGGTGTGCGGTATGACCGCCGCCAACCGTGACCCGTCCCTCGAACTCGCGGTACCCGTAGGGCAGTTGCGGGAGCAGAAGGGCCTGGCCGTGGGCGGGCTGCGCGAGCTCCCGGTGCGGTGGTGACCATGGTGGGCAGGGCCGTACGGCACGAGCGGGTCGATGCCACGCGTGGGGCGATCCTCGCCGCCGCGGAGCGGCTGTTCGCCGAGCGCGGGGTGTACGCGGTCTCCAACCGCCAGGTCAGCGAGGCCGCGGGACAGGGCAACAACGCGGCCGTCGGTTACCACTTCGGCACCAAGGCCGACCTGGTGCGGGCGATCGCCCGGCAACACGCCGAGCAGGTCGAGCGGTTGCGCCTGCGGATGCTGGGCGAGATCGGCGACTCCACCGACGTACGGGACTGGGTGGACTGCCTGGTCCGCCCGGTCCTCGAGCATCTGGCGGAGCTGCCCAGCCCGACCTGGTACGCGCGGTTCTGCGCCCAGGTGATGACCGACCCGGCGCTCCACGAGATCATGGCCGATGAGTCCCTGGCCTCCCCGGCGCTGCGGCGGACCGTCGAAGGGTTCAACCGGTGCCTACCCGAACTGCCGATCGAGGTGCACATCGAGCGCGGCGCCATGGCGCGCAATCTGATCCTGCACATGTGCGCCGAGCGGGAGCGCGCACTCGCCGAGCACACCGCCACACCCCGGTCCAGCTGGCACGACGCCGCCACCGGCCTGATCGACGGAATCGTCGGGCTGTGGCTTGCGCCCGTCACCCGCTGATCGCGGGGCCACCACACCAGCGGCCCGTGCGGGCCGCCGATCGACAACGGGGGTTCCACCACACACCTCGTACGAATTGAGGGAGCGATGACCAGCACAGTCAACCCGCTGGACGAGCGCGATGCGAAGGCCCCGGAGTATCCGATGGCCAGGGCGGCGGGGTGCCCGTTCGACCCGCCCCCCGCCCTGCGGGACAAACAGCAGGAGGGGCCGCTGGCGAGGGTCCGCCTCTGGGACGGCAGCACCCCGTGGCTGGCGACCCGGTACGCCGATCAACGGGCGCTGCTGGCCGACCCCAGGGTCAGCGCCGACATCAACCGGCCCGGCTATCCCCGGCAGGCCCCGATGCCCCCGGGAGGCACGGGGGTCAGCTTCATCCTCAAGGACGACCCCGAGCACGCCCGGCTTCGGCGGATGGTGACGGCGCCGTTCGCCATCAAGCGGGTGGAGGCGATGCGGCCCGGTGTGCAGAAGATCGTGGACGATCTGATCGACGAGCTGCTGGCCGGTCCGAACCCGGTGGACCTGGTGGAGGCGTTCGCCCTGCCGGTGCCCTCGCTGGTGATCTGTCAGCTGCTCGGAGTGCCCTACAGCGACCACGACTTCTTCCAGGACAACAGCAAGGTCATCATCAACCGGAACGTCACCCCCGAGCAGCGCTCGGCCGCCCATGGCAACCTGATCGAGTATCTGGACGGCCTGATGGGCGAGAAGATGGCCCATCCTGTGGACGATCTGCTGTCCGGTCTTGCCGAGCGGGTCACGGCGGGCGAACTCGCCCGCGACGAGGCGGCACAGATGGGTGTGCTGCTGCTGATCGCGGGACATGAGACCACCGCGAACATGATCGCGCTCGGCACCCTCGCCCTGTTCGAGCACCCGGATCAGCTCGCCCTGCTGCGCGACACCGACGATCCCCGGCTGATCGCCTCGGCCGTGGAGGAGCTGCTGCGCTATCTGCACATCACCCACAGCGGGCGGCGCCGGGTGGCGACGGCGGACATCGAGATCGGTGGGGAGGTCATCCGCGCGGGCGAGGGGCTGATCCTGGCCAATGACATCGCCAACCGGGACCCGGACGTGTTCGCCGAGCCCGACCGGCTGGACCTCCGGCGCGACGCCCGCCGCCATGTGGCCTTCGGCTTCGGGGTGCACCAGTGCCTGGGCCAGCCGCTGGCCCGGATGGAGCTCCAGGTCGTCTACAGCACCCTGTACCGCCGCATCCCCACTCTGCGGTCGGCCGCCGAGCTGGATCGGATCCCCTTCAAACACGACGGATCCGTCTACGGCGTCTATGAACTTCCCGTGACCTGGTGAAGAGAGAGGAAACCCCGATGAAGGTGACCGTCGATCAGGACAAGTGCGTCGCGTCCGGCCAGTGTGTGGTCGCCGCGATGGAGGTCTTCGACCAGCGCGAAGAGGACGGCATCGTGGTGCTGCTCAACGCCGAGCCCCCGGCCGAGCAGGCCGACGACATCCGGCACGCCGCGGCGGTGTGCCCGGCCGTGGCCATCGAGGTCCGGGACTAGGTCCAGGACCGGGTTCGGGTCCGGGTTCGGGTTCGGGTCCGGGTCCGGGTC
>NZ_JBHYVB010000345.1:5163-7199 GCF_042750115.1 Streptomyces sp. NPDC059455 | reverse complement strand
TCCGGGCGCTTCCCTTCGGTGTTTCCAACCTTACCAGATCCGATTTCCGGTCGTTTCCGATCCGAATTCCGTTTCCGGCCCCCTGCTGGAGCGGGGTCTTTCGCGCCTTCCGGCGTGTCCACTACTTTAGCGAATTTCCCGCTTAGCTCCTAATCGGAGCCCCGGGCCTTGTTTTCGCGCAGCGAAACAAGACCCTGTTCGGGAATCGTCGTAGTGGTTGGCCGCTCCGGGGCCGCGGTGACTCGATCCTGGGATCGTGACCACAGCACTGCCCGTCTCAAGCGGCTCGGGCTACGTTAGGCGTCCCGTCCAGCGGAGTCAAGTTCCGACCTGACGGCGCGTCGCATTCCGGCGACGCGGGGTGTGGGCCCGGTACGGGCTCACCGAGGGATCGCCGTCGATCCAGAAGCGCCAGGGATGGGTTGCGCCCTCGCCGCCCACACCGGTGCGGGGACCGCTGAGCACCTGCTCGGGCCGGGCGGGGTGGCCGGTGAGTATGGCGAGCGGGGCATCGGGGCTCCCGCACACATCGCTGCCGTCCAGTCTGCGGTCCACGCCCAGGGCCGTGGCCAGCCTGGCCGGGCCCTTGGCCAGCTCATGGTCGTTGCGCGCCTTCGGCCTGCGCCGATGGGCCCACTCATGGCCGTGCAGCACCTCGCCCGCGCGCAGCAGCACCCCGCTGGCGTGGCCCTCCGGTCCGCAGACCAGGTTGAGGCAGTGCCACATGCCATAGGTGAAGTAGACATACGCATGCCCCGGGGGGCCGAACATCACGGCGTTGCGCTCGGTGGGGCCCCGGTAGGCGTGCGAGCCGGGGTCCGCCGGGCCCGCGTACGCCTCGACCTCGGTCAGGCGCAATTCGATCGGTCCGTCCGGGGTACGCCGGACCAGGACGCGGCCCAGGAGGTCGGGGGCGACCTCGAGGACGGGCCGGTCGAAGAAGGCGCGGTCGAGGGGGGTGCGGTCAGGTCCTGCTGTCACGCGCCCCGAGCGTAGTGGAACAGATATGAACCGGTGGTTGGAGGCGGCACCGGTCCACTGGAAGGGTATGAGCCGCGGAACCGTCCATGGCTGTTTCGCGTTTCTAGGTGTCAACAGTGATCGAATGCGATCGAGTCAAGACGCAGTCGCGTCCTTGAGAGGGAGAACATGGGCTTCAAGAAGCTGCTCGCGAGTATGGGTGCCGGTGGCGCTTCGGTGGAGACGGTGTTGACCGAGGAGAACGTCGTCCCGGGCGGCATCGTGCAGGGCGAGGTCCGGATCCAGGGCGGCTCGGTCGCGCAGCAGATCGAGGGGCTCTCGGTCGGCCTGCAGGCGCGGGTCGAGGTGGAGGGCAACGACCAGGAGTACAAGCAGGACGTGGAGTTCACCCGGCAGCGGCTGGGCGGTGCGTTCGAGGTGCAGCCGGGCGCGGTGCACGCGGTGCAGTTCGGCCTGGAGATTCCGTGGGAGACCCCGATCACCATGTTCATGGGCCGGCATCTGACCGGTATGAACGTGGGGGTGACCACCGAGCTGGCCATCGCGCGCGCGGTGGACTCGGGCGACCTGGACCCGGTCAATGTGCATCCGCTCCCCGCCCAGCAGGCGATCCTCGATGCCTTCGGCAACCTCGGCTTCCGTTTCAAGGGCGCCGACCTGGAGCGAGGCCACATCCGAGGGACCCGGCAGCGGCTGCCCTTCTACCAGGAGATCGAGTTCTACGCGCCGGACCAGTACCGGGGCCTGAACCAGGTGGAGTTGACCTTCGTCGCGGACGACCGCGAGATGGACGTGGTGCTGGAGATGGACAAGAAGCCGGGGCTGTTCTCCGAGGGCAGTGACACCTACCGGTCGTTCACGATGAACCTGGCCACCTTCCAGGACACCGACTGGGCCGCGTACCTGAACCAGTGGCTCGCCCAGGTCGGCGGCAAGCGCAACTGGTTCTGAGGTTCCCCCTCCCCGGACCGGACCTCCGCGCGGGGGGGGGGCCCCGGGGGGGGGGGGGGGGGGCGCCCCGCGGGGGAGGAGGTGGGACCCCCCCCACCAGAAAA
>NZ_JBHYVB010000345.1:0-5153 GCF_042750115.1 Streptomyces sp. NPDC059455 | reverse complement strand
CAGACCCGGTGGGGGGGGTGATTCGTGGGGGCGCCTGTCCCACCCCCCCCGCGTTCGTGTGCGAGGGGCCCCCGGCAGCGGCCGTCCTCGTGCCCTCAGGGGCCGTCGTCGTAGCGCACCACCAGGGGCCGTCCCCGCGCCGCCCAGTACGCCTCCGCGTCGGCCAGGATGTCGGCCGCGATCGCGGCGGCGTCGGGGTCCGCGTCGCGGAAGGCCGGCCAGCCCTGGATGTCCAGCAGACAACCGCTGGGCTCGCCGCCCTCGGCCCACCAGGACAGATCGGTGACGCAGTCGGCGAGGGCATCCCAATTCCGCCCGTACCAGTCGGGAAAGCGCAGGTCCCGGGCGCAGCGGGCGAGGAAGCCGTCCTTGTCCGTCACGCCGTCGAGGCGCAGGTGGAGGGCGAGGGTGGGGCCGGTCATGGGCGCCATGGTGCCAGCCCGCCGGGTACCGGTCTCGTTAGGCTGGCCGCGGAGATGATCCACTGCGACTTCGGAGGTTCTCGACGTGTCCGAGCAGAACCGGGCCCCGCTCCCCCACGACTTCCATCCGCCGGTGCCGTCGTTCACGGTGGTGAGCGACGATGTGGCACCGGGCGGCACGCTCAAGTCCGCCCAGGTGCAGGCGGAGGGGAACACCTCTCCGCAGCTGCGCTGGGAGGGTTTCCCGGAAGGGACGAAGAGTTTCGCCGTCACCTGCTTCGACCCGGACGCGCCGACGGGCAGCGGGTTCTGGCACTGGGTGGTGTTCGACATCCCGGCCACGGTCACCGAGCTTCCGGTGGGTGCGGGCAGCGGTGGCTTCACGGGCCTGCCCGAGGGTGCCGTACAGGCGCGCAACGACTACGGGACCCGTGATTTCGGTGGGGCCGCGCCGCCGCCCGGGGACGGTCCGCACCGCTATGTGTTCACCGTCTACGCGGTGGACGCCGAGAAGCTGGGCCCGGACGCGGACGCCTCGCCCGCGGTGGTCGGCTTCAATCTGCGGTTCCACACGCTGGGGCGGGCCCAGTTGATCGGGGAGTACGAGGTGCCGGCCGCGGGCTGACGCGGCGAAATTGCGTTGTTCTCGGCCAGGCTCCCGGCCAGAGTTGATCCCGGTCCCGCCGATCTCCGGCGCGGACCGGGACACCGGGATGCGGGGGTGGTCGGGATGCGCGAGACGCTGGTTCTGAACGCGAGCTTCGAGCCGCTGGCGACGGTCACGCTGCGGCGCGCCGTGGTGCTGGTCCTCCAGGACAAGGCCGTCGTCGAACACGCCCACCCCGGGCTGCGGGTGCGGGCCGCGGACATCGATCTGCCGCTGCCGCGGGTGATCCGGCTGTGCCGTTACGTACGGGTGCCGTTCCGAAGACGTGCCCCGTGGTCGCGGCGCGGGGTGCTGGTCAGGGACCAGCACCGGTGCGCGTACTGCGGCCGCCGGGCGACGACCGTGGACCATGTGGTGCCGCGGTCGCGCGGGGGCGGGGACACCTGGCTGAATACGGTGGCCTCGTGCGCCGAGGACAACCACCGTAAGGCGGACCGGACTCCGGAGCAGGCGGGGATGCGGCTGCTCAAGGCGCCGTTCGAGCCGACGCCTTCGGATGCGCTGCTGCTGGCGCTGGGGGCGGCGGAGCGGGACGGTCTGCCGGAGTGGCTCGCGCTGCCCGCCTGAGTCTCATCCCCTGGCAGAAGGCCCTGGCAGAAGTCTTTAAGGGGCCGTCCCGCCGCCGTCCGTTCAGTCGATCGTGGGCTGTTCGCGGCGCGGGGCGGGCTCCTTACCGGTGCCGCTGGGGGTGCCGCCGCCGTTTCCGCCGCCGGTCAGCGGGCCGAAGTTGCCCATGGCCCCGCCGAGGCCCTTGAGGGCGTCGCCGATCTCGCTGGGCACGATCCAGAGCTTGTTGGCGTCGCCCTCGGCGATCTTCGGCAGCATCTGGAGGTACTGGTAGGAGAGCAGCTTCTGGTCCGGGTCTCCGGCGTGGATGGACTCGAAGACCGTACGGATCGCCTGGGCCTCGCCCTCGGCGCGCAGCGCGGCGGCCTTGGACTCACCCTCGGCCCGCAGGATCGCGGACTGCTTCTCACCCTCGGCGCGCAGGATCTCGGACTGCCGGACACCTTCGGCCTGGAGGATCGCGGCGCGCTTGTCACGGTCGGCGCGCATCTGCTTCTCCATCGAGTCCTGGATGGAGGTGGGCGGCTCGATGGCCTTGAGCTCGACGCGGTTGACGCGGATGCCCCACTTGCCGGTGGCCTCGTCGAGGACACCGCGCAGCGCCGCGTTGATCTCCTCGCGGGAGGTCAGGGTGCGCTCGAGGTCCATGCCACCGATGATGTTCCGCAGGGTGGTGACGGTCAGCTGCTCGATCGCCTGGATGTAGCTGGCCACTTCGTAGGTGGCGGCGCGGGCGTCGGTCACCTGGTAGTAGATGACGGTGTCGATGTTCACCACCAGGTTGTCCTGGGTGATCACCGGCTGCGGGGGGAAGGGCACGACCTGTTCACGGAGGTCGACGCGGTTGCGGATCGAGTCGATGAACGGGACGACGATGTTCAGGCCCGCGTTGAGGGTGCGTGTGTAGCGTCCGAAGCGCTCCACGATGGCGGCACTGGCCTGCGGGATGACCTGGATCGTCTTGATCAGTGCGATGAAGACCAGCACCACCAGGATGATCAGGACGATGATGATCGGTTCCACAGCGGCTCCCCGTGCCCTTCATGCGGCGATTCGGATGGTCGGGATGATCAAGTCTGGCGGTTCCCGAGGGTGGAGTCTGTCAGATCCATGGTCGACTCCGCAGCTCAACCGGGTCGTCCTCAACTCTTGGTAGGACACTCCCGGTACGGCGTCTACATGACGACGGCCGTCGCACCGTCGATCTCCACCACATCGACCTGCTGCCCTGGTTCGTAAGCCTGGTCGGGGTCGAGCGAGCGCGCGGACCACACCTCGCCCGCGAGCTTGATCCGGCCGCCTCCGCCGTCGTCGACGCGCTCGAGGACGACGGCCTGGCGGCCTTTCAGCGCCTCGATGCCGCTGCGCAGCTCGGGCTGCTGACGGCGGCTGCGGACCGCCATCGGGCGTACGACGGCGACCAATGCCACGGAGACGGCGCAGAAGACGACGACTTGCAGCACGATGCCGCCGCCGAGCGCGTCGGTGATGGCACCGGCTACGGCGCCGACCGCGACCATCCCGAATTCGGGCATCGCGGTCAGCACGAGCGGGATACCCAGTCCTACGGCGGCGATCAGCCACCACACCCACGGATCCACATGGTCATGGTAGTTGTCCCAAGTCGCCGGGGACAGTGCGCGGATCACCTGCCGGTGGCACGGTGGGCGCAAGGGGCGGACATCAGGTCAGTGGCAGGCCCTGGGCGGTCCAGCGGTCGCCGTTGCGCTCGACGACCAGCGGCAGTCCGAAGCAGCGGGAGAGGTTGCGGGAGGTCAGTTCGGTCTCGACCGGCCCCGCGGTGAGCACCTTCCCCTGGCGGATCATCAGAACATGGGTGAAGCCGGGGGGGATTTCCTCGACATGATGTGTCACCATGATCATCGACGGGGCGAGCGGGTCGCGGGCGAGCCGTCCGAGGCGGCGGACGAGGTCCTCGCGGCCACCGAGGTCGAGTCCGGCCGCGGGCTCGTCGAGGAGCAGCAGTTCGGGGTCGGTCATCATGGCGCGGGCGATGAGGGTGCGCTTGCGCTCGCCCTCGGAGAGGGTGCCGAACTTCCGGTCGAGGTACTCGGTCATGCCGAGGCGGTCGAGGAAGGCGCGGGCGCGGGTCTCGTCGACCGCGTCGTAGTCCTCCTGCCAGTGGGCCGTCATACCGTACGCGGCGGTGAGGACGGTCTGCAGGACGGTCTGGCGGCGCGGCAGCTTCTCGGCCATGGCGATGCCCGCCATGCCGACGCGGGGGCGCAGCTCGAAGACGTCGACGCGGCCGAGTTGCTCGCCGAGGATCCGGGCGGTTCCGGCGCTCGGGTAGAGATAGCTGGAGGCGAGGTTGAGGAGGGTGGTCTTGCCGGCGCCGTTGGGCCCGAGGATGACCCAGCGCTCTCCTTCTTTGATCGACCAGGAGACCTCGTCCACCAGAGCCCGCCCATCGCGGACCACCGATACGTCCAGCAGCTCCAGAACCTCGCTCATGAGCGCGTTGTCTCCCATTGCAGTCTCGAGTCGTGCGTGCGCCTGTGGGCGCAGCCCCCTGAGGAAAACCTACGCCACACGTTGTCGGTGACAGTCCTTAGGCTGGTTCCATGCTCGATGAACCACGTTCAGGGCGCCTCGCAGCTTGGGGAAATGCCCTTATCGCCGGACTTGTCTCCCCCGATGAGGCGGCACATCGCATCGCGGGCGAGGACGCGTCGCACCGGGTGGCCGGGCTTCCGGGGGAGTCCGCGCAGGTGGGGCTCACATTGGCGCTGGGGCGGCTGCGGGCGCTCGGGGCCAAGGGGCTGCGGGTGGCGCTGCCCATAGCGGGGCATCCCCTGGGGCTGAGCGGCCCGCCGGAGTTCAACGCCCACGCGCTCGACGCGGGCGAGGCGGTGATCGCCACCGGGGCGGCGCTCGGTCTGGTGCCCGAGGTGTCGGCGGCCGGGCCCGAGGGCGATCAGCACATCGAGGTGGTGTGGCGATGTCAGGCCGTGCGGGAGGCGCCGCCGGCCGATGTGCCGTCGCTGAGCGAGGCCGAGCGGGAGCTGGCGGAGGCGCTGCGGGAGGCCACGGAGGTGCTCTCGCGGCTGAACGTGGCCGGGTCGGGCCCGGTGGCCGAGGCGGCCCTGGAGGCGTATCGGGCGCGGGCCGAGCGGGGGCGCGAGGTGCTGGCCCCGGGCTATCCGCCGCGGGCCATACGGGTGCTGGAGCTGGCGCAACGGGTGGGTGCTCTGGTGGACATCGCGTATATGGCGGGCGGGGACGGCCGGGAGCACGGCGGGGCGGTGAGCGCGTCGGAGATCGCGGCGCGGGCCGAGGCGCTGCGGCCGGTGGAGCGCACCTCGCGGCGGGCCCAGGTGGCGGCGTACAACGCGTATGTGGAGGAGCGGGAGCGGGGCGGTCTCTGACCACCGCGGGTCGCTGGCCACCACAGGGCTCTGACCACCATGGGTCTCTGGCCACCGCGGGGGGGATGTTGCGGGGCTCGGAGGCCGACATGGGGCCGGCCCCGGAGG
>NZ_JBHYVB010000344.1:0-7211 GCF_042750115.1 Streptomyces sp. NPDC059455 | reverse complement strand
CGGGCGCACAAGACCCGCGGCGGGGGGGGGGCGGGGGGGGGGTCGCCCCCCCCCCCCCCCGCCCCCTGCCGATAACCGGAGGGTAACGTCTGGGGCGACAGGGGGACGGCACAACGGACAGTTGGACCAGCGAAAGGCACGATGTGACCGACATCGAACGCGTCGGAGTGGTGGGCTGTGGCCAGATGGGTGCGGGCATCGCGGAGGTGTGCGCCCGATCCGGCCTGGACGTCATGGTCGCGGAGACCACGGGCGAGGCCCTGGAGATAGGGCGTACCCGGCTCACCAACTCCCTCGGGAAGGCCGCGGAGCGCGGCAAGATCACCGAGGAGCAGCGCGACGCGACGCTGGACCGGCTGAGCTTCACCACCGATCTGGGGGAATTCGCCGACCGTGATCTGGTGATCGAGGCGGTCGTCGAGAACGAGCAGATCAAGACGGAGATCTTCCAGGTCCTCGACCAGGTGGTGACCCGCCCGGACGCGATCCTGGCCTCCAACACCTCCTCCATCCCGCTGGTCAAGCTGGCCGTCGCCACCTCCCGCCCGGACCAGGTGATCGGCATCCACTTCTTCAACCCGGCCCCGGTGCAGGCGCTGGTGGAGCTGATCCCGGCGCTCACCACCGGCGACGAGACCATCAAGCGCTCCGAGGCGCTGGTCGGCGACATCCTGGGCAAGCACGCCATCCGCGCCCAGGACCGCGCGGGGTTCGTGGTCAACGCGCTGCTCATCCCGTACCTGCTGTCCGCCATCCGGATGTTCGAGTCCGGGATCGCCAGCCGCGAGGACATCGACAACGGCATGGAGCTGGGCTGCGCCCATCCGATGGGCCCGCTGAAGCTGTCCGATCTGATCGGCCTGGACACCATCGCGGCGATCGCCGACTCGATGTACGAGGAGTACAAGGAGCCGCTGTACGCCTCTCCCCCGCTGCTGCTGCGGATGGTGGACGCGGGCCGCATGGGACGCAAGACGGGCTCGGGCTTCTACACGTACTGAGCCGGACGCGCGCCAGGTGACGGCGGGCGGCTGGTCGGCCTCGCCCGTGCCGAGGGGACCAGGTGCTGGGTGCCGCACACCGAACCCGGCAGCGGGGGCGCGTTCGACCCGGAGCAGGGGCGGACCCGGCTGCTGGAGGAGCTGGAGCGGCCGGCTCCGGGCGAGCCGGTCCTCCACAAGACCGCCCACAACGCCTTCACCACCACCCGGCTCCAGCGGCTGCTGACCGAGGCGGGCGTGCGCGAGCTGGTGGTCCGCGGGATCCGCACCGAGCAGTGCGTGGAGACCACCGCCCGGGTCGGCAGGAGGCGGAGTCGGGAGCCTCCACGGCATGAGCCGGGTGGTGTTCGTGCTGGTGCCCGGGGTCCATCTGCTCGACCTGGCCGGACCGGCCCAGGTCTTCGGCACGGCGGCGGATCTCAGGCTGCCCTACGAGCTCGGCTATCTGGCCGAGCGGGAACTGGTCCCCACCGCTCAGGGCCTGACGCTCAACGCGCGGACCGAGTGGCCCGCGACGGGCCCGGACGACCTGGTCGTGGTGCCGGGCTGGCGGATCTCACCACCGCACGACGGCCGGATTCCCGGCCCGGAGTCGCTGGAGCGGCTGTGCGCCCACCACACGGCCGGGGGCACCGTGGCCAGCGTATGCGCCGGGGCGCTGGCGCTGGGACGGGCGGGACTGCTGGACGGCCGCCGGTGCACCACCCACCATGAGCTGCAGGACGAGCTGACGGCCCGGCACCCCCGGGCGACGGTGGTCAGGGATGTGCTGTTCACGACCGATGACCGGGTCGTGACCTCGGCGGGCATCACCAGCGGTATCGATCTGGCGCTGCATCTGCCGGCCGTGCGGCACGGGCCGGTGCTCGCCGCCCAGGTGGCCCGGAACATGGTCGTCTACGCCCGCCGCAACGGCGATGAACCGCAGACCAGCGCCATGCTGCGGCACCGCTCCCATCTGGACGACGTGGTCCACCGGGTTCAGGACGTCATCGACACGCGGTTCACCGAACCGCTGTCGCTGGCGCGGCTGGCCGTCGGGGCCGGGGTCAGCGAACGCACCCTCACCCGGCTGTTCACCCGCGCCACCGGCGGGCTCACCCCGCTGCGCTATCAGCAGACGCTGCGGCTGGAGCGCGCGGAGCATTCGATCGGCCAGGGCTCTACGGTGGCGGCCGCGGCGCGGGACGTGGGTTCGACGACGCGCGGATGCTGCGCCGCCTCCGGGCGCGGGCGCTCTGACCTCGTCAATGCGAGGTCGTCAGTCGGAGCCGTCGAGGTCGTCAGTCCGAGCCGTCGAGGTCGTGGCCCGCGTCGGCGCCGAGGACGCCGTCCAGCTCGGAGATCTCCCCGACCAGCTGGAGGACGTCCCCGGTGCCCTCGAGGGCGAGCATCACCTCGGCGACGCCCGTATCGGCGGGCCGGGCCTCCTCCTCGGCCCGGACGATCCGGGTGGTGCGGTCCCGGCCCTTCCACGGCGCCCGGTCCACCCGGACCCGCAGCACCTTGTACCCGGCGGTCGTACACAGCTCCAGCACGCGCGGCAGCAGTCCGGCACCCACCCGGTACGAGAGGCTCAACTCCACCCGTTCGGCCGACCAGACCGTCGGCAGCCGGCGGGTGAGCAGCGGATAGCCCCGGATCACCAGGAAGTGCACCGCGGTGGCGGCGGTGGCCAGCAGGGCCAGACCACCGCCGCAGGCCATGCCCACCGCACAGGTCAGCCAGACGGTCGCGGCGGTGGTCAGTCCGCGGACGGCGTCCCGCCGGACGAAGATCAGGCCGCCGCCGATGAAGCCGATACCGGAGACGATCTGCGCCGCCACCCGCGAGGGGTCGAGGCCGACGTGGTCGCGGAACAGCACATCGGCGAAGCCGTACTGGGAGACCTGCATGAACAGCGCGCTGCCCACACCCACCAGGGTGTGGGTGCGCAGCCCGGCGCTCTTCTGCTGCACCGCCCTCTCGAGCCCGATCAGGGTGGACAGCACCAGCGCGACGCCGAGCTCGGCGAACTGCCGCACTCCCTGGTCGGCGCCGAATTCCCACATCGGAGCGGCGATCAGTCGCACATCCGTCCCTTCTGTCCGGCCTGTCCGGCCTGTGGATGGATCCGCTCCATCCGGTCCGCCCGCCCCTCGCGGTCACTTCTCTCGACCGCCGTCCCCCATGAGTACCCGGTGAGTACGCGCTGAGGACCGCCTTTCGCACGGGGTGTGCGCCGGTGACTCACACACCATCCCCACACACGCTCCCGCACCACCTGCGCATGCGCTTGACTCGGAGCGTCACCACTGCATGGACGTTACATCCGGAAGGGGATCAACCCGTGACCACCGAGCCCGAGCAAGCCGCGTTAGCCGTGGAGCTCGCGGAACTGCGCCGGACCGTCGAAGTGGGCTTCACCCGCGTCGACGGCCGGCTCGCCCTGCTCGACCACCGCGGAGAGCAGGCTGAGGAGGACGTGAACCAACTGGGCGGGCGGATACGGATACTGGAGCACGGACGCTGGCCGCTGCCCTCCATCGCCGCCCTGACCGGGCTGTCCGCCCTGGCCGTCGCGGTATGGCAGGCGGCAGGGCACTAGCCCGGACGGCCGGCGGCCCGGCCTAGCCGAGCCTGATGTGGTGGAGCAGCAGCAGCGCGGCCGCCATGTTGGCCGCGGGTACCTCACCCCGCGCCACCAGGTCGGGCACGAGCTTCAGCGGCACCCACTCGCGGCGGTCCGACTCGAAGTCGTCCTCCGGGTGCCCGACGTACGACGCCTCCTCGGCCCAGTAGATGTGGTGCCGTGCGTCGGTGAGCCCGTTGGACGGCTCGACGGAGAGCAGATGGCGCAGCGGGCCGGGCCGCCAGCCGGTCTCCTCCTCCATCTCCCGGGCCGCCGCGTCGGCGATGTCCTCACCGTCCTCGACGACGCCCGCGGCCAGCTCCCAGCCCCAGGCGTCGGTGATGAACCGGTGCCGCCACAGCAGCAGCACCTCGTTGGCCGCGTTCACCGCGGTGGCCACGGCCACCGGGCGCAGCCGGATCAGATAGTGATCGAGTTGACGTCCGTCGGGGAGCCGGACATCGGCGAGGTTGACCCGGAACCATCGGTTCTCGTACACGGTCCGCTCCCTGAGGTTCTTCCAGCGCACTGTCAGCCACCTTTCGTCGCACGGGAGGCCATCCTGAGCCACCCGCTGACGAGAGTGCGGACCCGCGAGCGGAACCGCGGTCACAGAGGAACGCGCAGTGCTCCGTCGATGAGTTCGGCGGCCTCGGCCGTCGCGGCGCTTCCGCTGGCCGCGAGGTGTTCCCGTACCGCCCGCAGTCGGTCGCGTAACCGCTGGGACTCCATGCCCCGCGCCCGCTCGGTCATCTCCACCGCGGTGGCGCCCGCCCGGTCCGCCTCGCCCTGGCGGAGCTCGATATGGGTGAGCATGGCGAGCCGGTGCACCCGGCCCCGGTCATGGGCCGGGGTGCCGACCGCGGCGGCGGCGTGCTCGCGGGCGCCACCGAGGTCGCCGAGGCTCAGCAGCGCCTCGGCCACCTGGACGTTCACCAGACCTGGCTGGACATAGCCGGTCTCGTCGGGCTCCTGACCCGGTCTGATCCGGTCGGCCGCGGTCTCGGCACGCCGGATGCAGGACAGCGCCCCGGCGCCGTCGCCGAGCCGGGCATACGCCTTGGCCTGCATGGCGTAGAGGTCGGCGGCGAGCGCGGGGGTGATCTGGGAACCCGCGGCGCGCAGCGCCGACTCGGCGAAGGCGACCGCCTGCCGGTACTCCTTCATGAAGAGGGACTGGTTGACCAGCAGCGCTATCACATACGCGCCCAGGCCCCGGTCACCGCTGGCCTTGGCGAGCCGCAGCGCCTGGTGGAAGTAGCGCTGGGCCAGGCCGTGCGCGTTGGAGTCGTACGCGCAGATCCCGGCGATGGCCACCAGGCCGCCGGTCGTCCGGTGCAGCTGGCGACCGGTGTCGTCGGCGTAAGCCCCGCGCAGCAGCGGCGCGGCCTCGGAGTTGAGGAACCCCACCACCCGGGTCCGGGTCGCGACACCGCCGGCCTTGCGGTACATCTGCTCGTAGTGGGCGCGGGCGGCGCGCAGCGTCTCGATATCGGTCATGCTGACGCGGGTCAGCCCGCGCCGGGAGACATCGGAGTCCTCGGGAGGGTTCTCCCACTCCCACACCGGGATGACGGCCGGGGTGCCGGTGACCGCCGGGGCCTCGACGACATGCGGGCGCTGCTGTTCGTCCGAGCGCCACAGCGCGGTGGCGCGCTCGACGAATCCGGAGAGCGAGGTGGCGGGGCCGCGGACGCTGCCGGGGGTGCCGAGGCCGATGTCGTCCAGGGTGAGGGCGCGGTGCAGCCGCTCGCCCAGCACCTCGCAGATGAGGTCGGGCACCTGGCCGCGCGGCCGCTGGCCCTTCAGCCACCGGGCCACCGCGGTGTGTTCGTACCGCAGCTTCATCCCCCGGGCCCGGCCCGCCTCGTTGACATGCGCGGCCAGCCCCGCGTGGGAGACCCCGGCCTCGTCGAGCACGGAGTCGAGCAGTGTGTTGGGCTCCATCTCGCCCTCCCGAAGCGCTCGGTGGCGCCAGCGTAATGGAGGGCGATTCGCACGGGGTGTGAATCGGGACGGGGTGGGGCCGCGCTACGGGGTGTCCGGCGGACCACGCGGCGGAGCCGCGTATCGATGCCGCCGGGAAGGGGAACAGCTCGCCGCAGCCGTCAAGAACCGCCGGACACCCTAGGCCCGGTGGGCGTCGGCGGCGGGGCGGGTGAGAGCGCTGAGGCCTGAGAGCGGGCAGTGGTCGTAGCGCAGGGCGAGCAGCGCGACGTCGTCGGCGAGCCGGCCGCCGGTGTGGCGCAGCAGCGCCGAGCGCACCCCCGCCACGACCGCCGCGGGGACGAGCGGTCCGGCGCCCGCGGCCTCGGACAGAGCGCGGCGCAGTGGGAAGAACGTGCCGTGGGCGTCGCGGGCGTCCTCGGCGCCGTCGGTGTGCAGCACCAGGGTGTCGCCGGTCCCCAGGGAGCCCCAGTGGGCGGTGGGGAGTTCGGCGGGGAGCGGGAAGAGGCCGAGCGGGGGCAGCACCTCGCCGGGCGCGGCCTGCCGGGCCAGGGCCGGGCCGACGGGCTGTTCGCGGAGGCGGTACGGCCAGGGGTGACCGCAGTTGAGCGTGGTGACCTCGCCGTCCCGCCCCACCTCCAGCAGCAGGACGGTCACGAACTCCTCGTCCACATGGCTGTCCAGCGGGCACTCCCCGTCGGCGCGGGCCCGCAGATGGCGCTCCAGGGTGCGGTCGAGCCGCCGCAGCACCTCGCTGAGCCGGGGTTCCTCATGGGCGGCCTCGCGGAAGCTGCCGAGCACGGCGGCCACGGTGCCGATCGCGGCGAGGCCGTGCCCGCGCACATCGCCGATGATGACGCGGACGCCATACGGGGTGGCCAGCGCCTCGTAGAGATCGCCGCCGACGGCGGCGCCCCGGCTGGCCGAAAGATGGCCGCCCGCCAGCTCGATACCCTCCAGCCGGGCCGGGAGCGGCCGCAGCACCACGTCCTGCGCCGCGGCGGCCACCGCCCGGAGCTCCTCCAGCTCGCGGACCAGCCGCACCTTGCGGCCCGCCGTGAGATAGCCGCCGAGGGCCACGCCGACGATGGCGCAGCAGGTGACCAGCGGGGCGTGAGGATCCGTCACCTCGCCGTCGGGCTCCGGCGCGGTCGCGGGGCCGAAGGCGAACAGCAGACCGGCGCCGCCGAGCAGCAGCACGCATCCGCGGCGGCCGCCGCTCGCGCAGGCGATGGCGGGTGCGGCGGCGATGAGGGGGACGACCTCGGTGTGGTGCGGGGTCAGCAGCTCCCAACAGATGACACCGAGCACCCACAGACAGGCGACGGCGCGGGCGACCGCCCGCAGACTCCGTGCCCTCCGTACGAACGCGCCGCCGACTGCCGATGTCCCGATCATGTGTCGCCCCCAACGCCGGCCAATGAGGCGGTCGGCCGGGCCTCCGGACGGTCGGTCCCGTATGGGCCGTACGACCGGCACGATTCTTGCGACAGCTTCTGCCAATTGGACCAGCCGCCTCCGTATCTCACCTGATCGGGTGACCGCGGCCTGGGCGCCCATCCGAACACCCCGCCGCACCGCGGACGCGGTGTCGGCTGTTCGCCGCCCACCGGGAGGCCGCGGGCCGGGGGCTACTGCGGGGCAGTAGCCCC
>NZ_JBHYVB010000343.1:0-7454 GCF_042750115.1 Streptomyces sp. NPDC059455 | reverse complement strand
CGCGGCCCTGCCGCGGAGCGCCGGGGGGCTGGGCGGGGTGTCCGTTTCGGACGCCGGGGCGGTCGACGCCGAGCGGGTCTGCCGACCCGCCTCGGCGAGACTCGGCCTCGTCACCCGGCGGCTGCCGCTGGAGCTGCCGCCGACCCAGGTGGTCCTCACCTGGCATCACCGGCACGACAGCGACCCCGCGCACGCGTGGCTGCGCGGTCAGGTGCGGGACGTGCTCCGCGAGGCGACCGACGGCACCGCGAAGGGCCGGTCCACGACCGGGCGCCTGCGCGGATCGGCCTAGCCGCGTCCAGGCGCCTCGGCCCGCATATGTGTCGTGAGCCGCTTGGCACACTATTCTTCGTATTGTCAGATGGCGAGGGTCGTGCGCAGCGCGGGTTGCAGCCGCTCGCGGTGTGCGCGCACCATCTCGTCGCACAGCTCCCAGATCTGCTCGACGCGCAGGGCGGCGGCGGTCGCCGGGTCGGTCATGGCCGCGTGCCGGATATGACGTGGCTCGTCCTCCAGGGCGGCGCGCACCACGAGGTCGTTCATGCTGAGGTAGGTGCGGTTGAGCGCGGCGAGCTGCGGCGGCAGCGCACCGGCACGGGTCGGCTGGACACCGGACCGGTCGACCAGACACGGCACTTCGACCACGCCGTGGGCCGGAAGGTTCTCGATGAGCCCGTGGTTGGGCACATTGCCGTAGACGGTCCTGGGGGTGCCGGTCACCATGGAGTGGATGATCTGCGGGGCGTACTCCATGGTCCCCTCGACGTCGATGGGGGCGCCGGCCGCGAGGGCGTCGCGGGTCCGCTCGTACGCCGCCACGTTCTCGTCCACGATGCCGAGGTACGCGCCGACGGGCAGCCGCAGCCGCTCGATCTCGCTGTCGTGGTGCAGATACCACGGCACGTACTCGGAGGAGTGCTCGCTGGTCTCGGTCGGGTAGTAGCCGAGCCGCCGGTACATGTCGACGCGGACCCGCCGCCGCAACTGCCCGTTCTCGGCGATCAGCGCGTCCAGCCGGGGGTAGAGATCGGTGCCATCGTGCTCCAGGCGGAGCACCCACGCCTGGTGGTTGACCCCGGCGGCGCGGTAGGTGACCTCGTCGAAGGGGACCTCCAGCAGGTTGCACAGGTCGTGGATGGTCCAGTGCACCGAGTGGCACAGGCCGACCACCCGGGTCAGCCCGGTGGCCGCCACGAGGTACTGCACGTTCATGGCCAGCGGGTTGGTGTAGTTGAGCAGCCATGCCCCGGGGCATACGGCGGCGATGTCCTCGCCCAGCGCCTTGAGGAACGGGAAGGTGCGCAGGGCGCGGAAGATGCCGCCGACGCCGAGGGTGTCGCCGATGGTCTGCCGCACCCCGTGGCGCGCGGGGATCTCGAAGTCGATCCGAGTGGCCTCCCCCATGCCGATCTGGACGAGGTTGATGACGAAGTCGGCGCCGTCGAGTGCCTCGCGCCGGTCGGCGTGTGCGGTGATGAGCGCGGCGGCGCCCCGCCGCTCGGCGATGTACCGCGCGGCGGCCTCGGCGGTGGCGAGGCGTTCCACGTCGATGTCGTGCAGGGCGATCCGCGCGGTCTTCAGCTCCGGGAAGGCGAAGAGATCCGCCAGCAGGCCCTGGGTGAAGACGACGCTTCCCGCGCCGATCAGCACGATCTTGGGGTTGATCATGACGGGATGTCTCCGTTGGCGGTGAGGTGGGTGAGGGCTTCGTCCCAGGTGGGCTGGGCGGTGGTGCCGCCCGCGGCACGGGTGGACAGCGCACCGCAGGCGGCGGCGAGGTCGAGCGCCTCGGCGATGGGCCGGCCCGTGAGCCGTCCGGCGAGGAAGCCCGCGTTGAAGCTGTCGCCCGCGCCGACGGCGTCCTGGGGTGTGACATGGATCCCGGCGGTGGTGAGCAGGGTCCGGCCGTCGTGGCACAGGGCGCCGTCCGCCCCGTTCTTGACGGCCACCAGCGGGACCTGCCGCGTGAGGAGTTCGGCGGCGGCCGCGACGGACGTTCCGTCGGTGCCGGCCAGTCGGTGTGCCTCGGCGGCGTTGGGCAGCAGGAGGTCGGTCCGGGCGAGGACGGGGGCCAGCGCCGCGGGGTCCCATCGGCCCGAGGGGTCGTCGTTGGTGTCCAGCGAGGTGGTGGCGCCCGCCGCGCGGGCGGCGTCGAAGAGGTCCGGCAGATCGGCGGCGAGCCCCGGCATGAGGAAGAAGGACGCGGCGTGGAGGTGCCGGGCCGAGGCCAGCAGGTGTGGGGGGATGTCGCGGCCCGAGGTGGCGGCGAGTGTGCCCGGCGCGGTGAGGATGGCCCGGTCGTCCCCGCGGGTCACGATGACCGTGAGCGGTGTCGGCAGGCCGCTGTCCAGCTGCAGTCCGCCGACGTCGACGCCGTGCGCCGCGAGCCGGTCGCGCATGTAGTGTCCGGCGCCGTCGTCCCCGACGCGTCCGGCGAAGGCCACGCGCAGCCCCAGCCGGGCGGCACCACACGCGGTGATCGCGGCGGATCCGCCGATGGTGAGCGCGCCGCTGTCGACGAGCTGTTCGCGCTGGCCGAAGGCGAGCGGGGGGTCGAGCGGTCCGACGATGACGTCCGGGTTGGCGTCCCCGATGACGAGCAGGTCGAAGGTGGGTGGCATACGGGTTCCTGAAGGGTGAGGGAGAGGCTGGGCGGTGCCGGTCAGCCCTTGAGACCGGTGGAGGTGATCGACCGGACGAAGGTCTTCTGGGCGGCGAGGAAGGCGAGCAGCACCGGCAGGACGGTGATGACGTTCCCCGCCATCACGGCCGACCACTGGGTGTGGTGCTGCCCCCGGAAGGTGGTCAGACCCAGCTGGAGGGTGTAGTTGGCGTCGTGGTTCAGCGCGATGAGCGGCCACGACAGGTCGTTCCAGGTGGTGAGGAAGGTCAGGACGGCGACCGTGCTCAGCGCCGGGCGGGACAGCGGGACGACGATCTGGAACAGCACCCGCAGCCGCGAGCACCCGTCGATCCAGGCGGCCTCCTCCAGCTCCCTGGGCAGCGAGAGGAAGAACTGCCGCAGCAGGAACACCGCGAACGGCGTCACCAGCGAGGGCACGATCAGCGCCCCGAGGGTGTCGACGAGCCCCAGCTTCCGCATCACCAGGAACGTCGGGATCATCGTCAGCTGGAACGGGATGGCCATGGTGGCCAGCATCAGCACCAGCAGCACCCGGGACCCGCCGAACCGCATCCGGGCGAAGGCGTATCCGCCCAGCGTCCCCAGCAGCAGATTGGACACGACCGCGACGGCCGAGACGATCAGGGAGTTGGCGAACCAGCGCGGGAACATCGCGTTGCCGAGCACGAAGCGGTAGCCGCCCAGATGGATCCCGGAGGGCCAGAGCGCGGGCGGGAAGCGGTTGATCTCCGCGTCGCTCATCACCGAGCTCAGCCCCAGCCAGATCAGCGGTACGGCGAAGAGCAGCGCCAGTGGCGCGAGCAGCAGATGCCACGGGCTGAACGGCAGCCGCGGCCGCCGCCGTGCGGACGGTTCCGTCATGACGTGGCTCCCTCGATACGGCGGTCGCCTCGGCGCCGGACCAGCCGCAGCGCGGCGGCGGCCACGAGCAGGGCGACGCCGAGGACGTAGGCCGCGGCGGCCCCGTAACCGGCGGTGAAGTTCCGGAACGCCTGCTCCCAGACGAAGTAGACGATCACGGTGGTGGATCCGAGCGGACCGCCCTTCGTCGTCACATACACCAGGTCGAAGACCTGCAGGGCGCTGATCGTCTGCCAGAGCAGCAGGAACACGCTGACCGGCGCGATGGTGGGCAGGGTGACATGACGCAGCACATGCCGCCGTTCCGCGCCGTCCAGGGTGGCGGCCTCGGTCAGTTCGCGGGGCACGTCCTGGAGGGCCGCCAGGTAGATCACGACGCAGAAGCCGGTGCCGCTCCACAGCGAGATGCCCACCAGGACCAGCAGCGCCTGGCCCGGATCGGACAGGAAACCCTGCGGGGAGACTCCGAGGTGGTGCAGCAGCGAGTTGGCCGCGCCGAACTCCGGGTCCAGGATGAAGGAGAACAGCACGCCCTGGGCGGCGGCCGAGACCACGAACGGCACGAAGAGCAGCGTGCGGTACAGACCGGCGAACCGGATCCGGCGGTTGAGGACCAGCGCGAGCACCAGCCCCAGACCGATGCTCAGCGGTACGTACAGCGCGGTGTACTCCAGGGTGTTGCGCACGGCCTGGGCGAACTGCGGATCGTCGGCCAGCTGGCGGTAGTTGTCCCAGCCCACCCAGACGCTCGGGGTGAGCAGGTCGCTGTACTGGAACGACAGCAGCAGGGACCACAGGACGGGGACGACGCTCAGGCCCAGGATGACCAGGACGGAGGGGAGGACGAACGCCCAGGCGGTCGCGGCCTCCCGGCGGCCCGTGCGGCGCGCGGGACGGGCCGGTACGCGGGGCGCCGGACGGGTGATGGGGGTGGGCAGACGGGACATGGCAGGCTCCTCAACGCACCTTGGCGATGGCCGCGTTGGCCTCGTCGGCACACCGCCGCAGGGCCTTCGCCGGTGTGCTCTTGCCGAGCAGGACGGCGGTGATGGCCTCGCCGAACGGCATGGAGATCTTGGGGTAGGCCCGGTCGACGGGCCGTACCCGGGCGGTCTCCAGCACCTCGGTGAACACCGGCAGACCGGGCACCTCGGCCGCGTACGCCCGCCACTGCGGACGGCGCTCGGCCGGGCGGCTCTGCGGCAGGCTGCCCGCCTGGGTGTCCCACCGATACGCCTGCTCGGGCTCCATGAGCCAGCCGACGAACGTACGGGCGGCCTTCAGCCGCGCGGAGCCGTTGTCGAACACGCTCCAGGTGTCGGGGCCGGAGATGGTCACCGACCGGCCGCTGAAGCCGGGCAGCGGCACGACCTGATAGTCGATCTTCGCCTGGCGGATGTCGGGCAGTTGCCAGGGACCGGTGGCGACCATGCCCAGCCGGCCGGCGGCGAACGCCTGGTACATCTGCTCGCCACCGGGTTTGGGATCGACGTAGACACTTCTGTCCTTGGCGAGTGCCGCGAGCACCTCGAGGGACCGGACCCCGGGTTCGCCGGCGAACCCGATCTCCCGCTTGCCCTCGGCGATGACCTCGCCACCCAGATCCCAGATCATGGGCCACATCCGCCACACCGTGTCCTCATCGCCCGCGGCGGGCCACCCGGTGCCGAAGGTGCCCCTGCCGCGGTCGGTCAGCTTCCTGGCCGTCTCGATGAAGTCCCGCCAGGTCCAGCCGGGGCCGGGCAGCTCCAGCCCCGCCCGGCGGAAGAGGGTCTTGTTGCACACCACGGCGAGCGAGTCCAGCACCGCGGGCACCGCACGCACCACACCGTCGACCGTGACGCCCTCCCGGGCGGCGGGCCAGTACTGCTTCCACGGCACCCGCCCGGATTCCACGACCGTCGTCAGATCCGCCAGTTGGGGGCTTCTGGCGACGCTGGCCAGGTCGGAGCCGAAGATGTAGGCGATATCGGGCGGGGATCCGGCGACGAGACCGGCCATCACCTTCTGCAGCATGTCGTCCGCCAGCACGCCGCCGCTCAGGTCGATCCGTATCGTGGGGTGGCCGCGGTGGAAGTCGGCCACGAGCCGCTTGACCGCTCGCAGGGCGGTGCTGGTCTGCCCGTGCCACACCTCGATGTGCACGATTCCATGGGAATCCACCCCCAGGCCCGTCCCGCATCCCGCCACGGCGGCACCCATGGCGCCGGTGAGCGCCATCGCCCCGCCGCCACGCAGCACCCCACGCCGGGACGGACCGCCGCGCACAGGGGGAGGGATACGCGAACGGTTCAGGCTCATCGCTGAGAGCTCCATGATCCGAGGGCACGGCCCCGCCTCGGTCACGGACAGCGACCTGGCGACTCGGGCCGGACTCACGGCGGAGCCGCATACCGGCTGGGCGTACCTCTGCCGCCGAGATTTCGACATCGGCGTGCCAGGGAGTAAACCGATCAGACCGAATCACGTCAAGAGCGTGAAACTGCTCAGTGTTGGCTTTGAACGCGCACAACCAATCAGCCGGTGGGCGCTCTTCAGCGGGCATTACACGCGGAAGCGGGCATATCACCGCGCGGGGACCTGTCGGTTCCCGCGCGGCGAAGGCGCTAGATCCGCCGAAGCCCCACCAGCACGCGCTCCATCAGGGAGACGTCCGGTACGTCGCCCTCCGCGGAAGCCGTCCGGTGGACGGTGATCAGTCCGTGCTCGGCCATGTCGCCGAGCACGACCTTGGCCACCCCCAGCGGCACCGCGAGCATGGCCGCCACCTCGGCCACCGACCGCGGCTCCTGGCACAGCGCGATCACCGGGCGGTGGTCGGCCTGCAGGGTGTCCATCGAGCGGTGGCCCAGCTCGGTGGTGGTCACCAGGGTCTCGACCTCGAAGTGATGGTCGGACCTGGTCCGGCCGCCCGTCCACGAGTAGGCACGCACCAGCGAGGCCGGGCCCTGGCTCCCGTCGTGCTCCGCATCCCAGACGCCCGACCGCTCCGGCTCCGACGCCCCCCGCGAGAAGGGTTCCCCGGGGTCCTCGGGCCGGGCCTCCCCACCCCGGCGGCGGGACCGGGCGCCCTCCGGCGCCCCGTCGGACCGGGGTGGCTTCCGCCCGCGTCGCCCTTTGCCGAAGCTGAAGGCGTTGAGCACGTCGGCGAAGGTCTGTTCGTCCTCCGCCCCCTGATCTCTCCCAGGTCCCTGCCCGGAAGGGCCTTCACCGGTGCTCATCATCTCCCCGTCCGGCCTATTGCGCTGCTGTCCGCTTTACGGCCCGCAGGTTCAATTCCTGCAGCTCTGCGCGGAGTTCCGGGGTCAGCATCTCGCCGACCTGATCGACCAGTACCGCCATCTCGTACGCGACCTGACCGATCTCGCAGTCCGGCGCCGCCAGCACCACGAGACACGAGCCGTCCTTGATCGACATCAGGAGCATGTTCCCGAGCTCCATCTGGATCACGGAGGACCGCACATCACCGGTATCCAGGCACTGGGCAGCGCCCTGGATCAGGCTGATGGCCCCGGCGGCAATGGTGGCGACCTGCTCGGCCCGATCGGCCGCCAGCCCGTCCGACGCGGTGAGCAACAGCCCGTCGGCCGAGACCACCACGGCGCACGCCACATTGGGCACACGCTCGGTGAAGTTGGTGACCAGCCATCCGAACTGGCTCACCTCCCGCAGCTGGGGTGAGGTCATTGGTTCTTCCTGTCCATCTTCGCTGAGACCTTATGTCTCGTCGCGTCCGTCGGGCTGAGCCCGCCGGATGCCCGACTGGTAATTGCTGAGGAACGAATGGGTGCGGCCGGCGTTCCGCCGCGCGGCGGCGTCGCCCGCGGCGCGCGGCGCGGGCCGCTCTCCGGTGGCGCGCGGCTTGTCCCGGTCCGCCGCCTGGCCCTGGCGCGGCACCCGCCGGGGCAGCCCGGCCTGGGTGACGCCGCCCGGCTCCGCGGCACCGGGC
>NZ_JBHYVB010000342.1:0-7609 GCF_042750115.1 Streptomyces sp. NPDC059455 | reverse complement strand
GCCACATACAACTCACCCACCACACCCACCGGCACCAAACCCAACCCACCATCCACCACATACACCCGCATACCGGCGACCGGCCCACCGATCGGGGGCACCTCCGGAGCGGAGAGCTGTCCCGTGGCCGTGACGTACACCGTGGCCTCGGTGGGGCCGTAGGCATTCACCATCCGCCGCCCGACGGACCACCGCTGGACCAGTTCCCCCGGACACGCCTCAATACCGATGATCAAGGTGCGGAGGTCGGGGAACGCGCCATCGGGAATGCTGCCCAACACGGTCGGCGACATGACGGTGTGGCTGATGCGTTGATCCCGCAGTACGACGGCCAAGTCCTCGCCCACCAACGTCCGGGCGGGCGGAACGATCAGTGTGGCACCGGTGGCGACGGCCATGACCAGCTCCATCATGGACACATCGAAACCGGGTGAGGCCAGTTGCAGGACCCGGTTCCCCTCGCCCACGTCGAACCGGTCGGCCTGTGTCAGTGCCAGGCTCGCGATTCCGGCATGCGGCACGGCGACTCCCTTGGGGGCGCCGGTGGAGCCGGAGGTGTAGATGAGATAGGCCGGGTGCAGGGGATGCAGAGGGTGCACGCGGTCCGCGTCGGTGACATCGGAGCCGGACAGGGCGGCGATCGTGTCAGCGGTGTCCGGGTCGTCGAGCACCACCGTAGGAACGTCGTCGCAACCCAGCTCGCCGAGGGCACGGCCGGTCGTCACCACCGCGAGAGGGCACGCGTCGCGCAGCATAAAGCCGATTCGGGACGGCGGGTACGCCATGTCGATCGGCAGATAGGTGGCGCCCGACTTGAGGACCGCCAAAACCGTGATGACCATGTCGAGCGAGCGGGGCGCCGCCACGGCCACCACCGCTTCCGGCCCGGCTCCACGCCCAATCAGATACCGGGCCAGCCGATTCGCTCGTACATCGGCCTCCTCGTAGGTGAGGCACTCGTCTCCGCACTCCACGGCGGGCGCGTGGGGAGTGTGGGCGGCTTGGGCGGTCAGCAGGGCGGGGAGCGTGGTGGTGGCGGGTGAGGGGTGGGCGGTAGTGGGGTCGCCTTGGTGGAGGAGTGCGGTGCGCTCGGTGGTTGTCAGTAGGTCGATGTCGCTGACCGGCTGGTCGGGGTCGGTCAGGGCTGTCTCCAGCAGGCGGCGCCACCGCTGGATGACCGAGGCGATCGTCCGCTCGGTGAAGATGTCGGTGTTGAACTCCACCGTGATATCCAGCCCCGCAGGCGCGCCATCGCCCGCGTGACGCTCACCGACACTGATCAGCAAATCCATCCGCGACGTGCCCGCGCCGACCTGCTCCACCCTGCCCACCGCGCCCGGCAGATCGAACCCGGCGTGAGCGGTGTTCTGCAAGGCCAGCATCACCTGGAACAACGGATGATGCGCCAACGTCCGCGCCGGATTCAACGCCTCCACCAGATACTCAAACGGCACATCCTGATGCGCATACGCCTCCAGATCCACCGCCCGCACCCGCCCCAACAACTCCCGAAAACCAGGACGACCCGACGTGTCCACCCGCAACACCAACGTGTTCACAAAAAACCCGACCAGATCCTCCAACGCCTCATCCCCACGCCCGGCAATCACCGACCCCACCACCACATCCTCACCCGCACCCAACCGGCTCAACACCGCCACAAGCCCCGCATGCAACGCCATGAACAACGTCGCACCCTCCGCACCCGCCACCCCCACCAACCCACCATGCAGCCACCCCGGCCACACAAACCCCACCGTCGCACCCCGATGACTCGCCACCACAGGACGCGGCCGATCAACAGGTAGAGGAAGCTGCTCGGGAGCACCCTCGAGCTTGGCGCGCCAGTACTCCAGTTGCCCGGCCAGCACACTGCCCGGCGCATCAGGGGAGCCCAGTACCTCCCGTTGCCAGAGCGTGTAGTCGGCATACTGCACCGGCAACGGCTCCCACTCGAGTGCCCGGCCCTCCCGCCGCGCCGCATAAGCGCGAACCACATCCCGCCACAACGGCCCCAGCGACCAGCCATCCGCGGCGATGTGATGCATCACCAACGCCAGCGTGTATTCAGACCCCGCCGACGCGGACTCGCGCACCATCACCGCACGCAGCGGGAGTTCGTCCCCCAGATCGAAGGCGTACCGCACCACCTCGGCCACCGCCCGCTCGGCCTCGGCCCGGCCGCCCACCGTGACCGCTTCCAGGCCCGGCCACCGCCGGCCCGCCTCCCCCACCGACAGCACCCGCTGACACGCCACCCCATCCACCTCGGCAAACAGCGTCCGCAAGCTCTCATGCCGACCCACCACATCCCGCAACGCCCACCCCAGCGCCTCACCATCCACCTCACCCGACAACCGCACCACCAACGGAATGTTGTACGTCGCCGACCGACCCTCCAACCGATACAGAAACCACAGACGGCTCTGCGCAAACGACACGGGCAACCACTCCGACCGCTGCTCACAACGTACGAGCTCGGGCCGCTCCCCGCCCGTCTGACCCACGCCCCTGGCCACCCGGCGGGCCAGTCCGGCCACCGTCGGGTCCTCGAACACCGCCCCCACGGGCAGCTCGACCCCCAGTTCCGACCGCACCCGCGACACCAACCGCGTCGCCAACAACGAATGCCCACCCAGATCGAAGAAGCCGTCCTCGATCCCCACCCGCTCCACGCCCAGCACCTCGGCGAACAAACGACACAGCAGGTCCTCGGCCCCATCCCTGGGAGCGGTGTACTCCAATCCACCACCACCCTGCGGAGCAGGCAACGCCCGCCGGTCCAGCTTCCCGTTCGCCGTCACCGGCAGCCGATCCAGCACCACCCACGCCCCCGGCACCATGAACTCCGGCAACCGCCCCCGCACAAACTCCCGCACCACCCCCACATCACACCCGGCCGCAGCAAGCACCACATACGCCACCAACCGCCGATCCCCCACACGATCCTCCCGCACCACCACCGCAACCTGACCCACCAAAGGATGCGCACCCACCACACCCTCCACCTCACCCAACTCAACCCGAAAACCCCGCACCTTCACCTGATCGTCCGCCCGGCCCACGAACACCAACCGACCCTGGGCGTCCCACCGCACCAGGTCCCCGGTGCGGTACATCCGCTCCCCCACCCCACCACCGAACGGATCCGCCACAAACCGCTCCGCCGTCAGCCCCGCACGCCCCGCGTACCCCCGCGCCAACCCCACACCCGCCACATACAGCTCGCCCACCACACCCACTGGCACCAACCCCAACCCACCATCCAGCACGTACACCCGTGTGCTGTCCGTGCCACGGCCGATCGGTACCGCCTCGGTGGCCGATCCGCCCCGCACCACCCGGTGGTAGGTGGCGATCATCGTGGTCTCGGTAGGGCCGTAGGCATTCACCACGGCGGTGTCGGGGCAGGTGTCGGTCACCCGCCGCACCGCCGCACCGGAGGCGGCCTCGCCACCCGTCCATACCTCCTCGACGTTCGCGAAGAAGTGGGGTGATTCATCGGCGAGAGTGTTGAACAGGGCTGTGGTCGCGAAGACGCCCCTGACGCCATGCTCGGCGATCACCTTGGCCATGGAGGCGGTGTCGAGCGGGCCATCGGGCATCAGAACGAGCTTGCCGCCACGGAGCAAGGGGACCCAGAGCTCGTAGGTGGACGCGTCGAAGGCGAGGGGCGAGTGCACCAGCACGCAGTCGTGTGCACTGCCGTCGAACGCCTGGTCGTGGGCCAGCGCCACCAGGGCATGCTGTGTGATCACAACGCCCTTGGGGGTGCCGGTCGAGCCGGAGGTGTACATCACATACGCCGGATGCGATGGACGCAGCGGCGCCAGACGATCCGCGTCGGTCACCTCCCCCGCTGGATGCCCCGCCACCTCCCGCGCAGTCTCCGGGTCATCCAGCACGACCACCGGAACACCCAACGACGGCAACCGCCCCACCACATCACCCGACGCCACCACCAACACCGGCCCGGCATCCTCCACCATGAACCGCACCCGCTCCGCCGGAAACCCCGGATCCACCGGCACATACGCGCCACCAGCCTTCAACACCGCCAGCAACACCACCACCAAATCAACCGAACGCGGCATCGCCACCGCCACCAACCGCTCCGGCCCCACCCCACACCCCACCAAAAACCGCGCCAACCGATCCGACCGCGACCCCAACTCCCCATACGACAAAGCCACCTCCCCACACACCACCGCGACCGCCCCACCACACCCCGACACCCCCGGTACCGTCCCCGACGTCACCGTCCCAACCCCGCCACTCCCCCACCCCAACAACTCCCCGCGCTCCGCGACCGACACCAACTCCACGCCACCCACACACCGCCCCGCGTCCACGACCACCGCCTCCAACAGGGCGGACAGTCGCCGTAGCACGCTCTCGACCGTGGCGCGGTCGAACACATCGGCGCGGTAGTCCAGTCGAAGACGCAGCGTCGCGCCGGGGAAGACGACCAGGCTGAGTGGGTAGTGGCTGCCGTCGTGTCCGCTGATGTCGGTCACCCGGAGGCCGGTTTCCGGTGGGCAGACGGCGTCCGGATCCATGGGGTAGTTCTCCACGACGACGAGCGAGTCGAAGAGTCGTGGGTGTCCGGCCAGTTGGCACACCTCGGTGAGGCCGGTGTACTGCCGGTCCAGGAGACGGACGTGCTCCTTCCGCACCCGGGCGAGCAGCGTGGCCAGGGCCTCGTCCTGGTCAAGTGTGATCCGCACCGGCACGGTGTTGATGAACAGTCCGACCATGCTCTCGACGCCCGGGAGCTCCGGTGGCCTCCCGGCCGTGGTGATGCCGAAGACGACGTCGTCGCGGCCGGTCAGACGGTGCAGCATGATGGCCCAGGCGCCCTGGATGACGGTACCGAGGGTCAATCCCTGGTCGCGTGCCCAGCCCTCCAGCCGCGCGGTGAGGTCACCGGGGAGTTCCAGTGCGGCCCGGTCCCGCCGGGCCGGGCGTGCCGGGTTGGCGGCCGGGGCCAGCAGGGTGGGCTCCTCGAGCCCGGCCAGGGTCTGCCGCCACCCTTCCTCGGCGGCCCCCCGGTCCCGCGCCGCGAGCCAGGCGAGGTAGTCCCGGTACGGGGTCACCGGCGGCAGGTGGCTGTCGTCGCCTTCGCGGGCGTAGAGCTCGAACAGTTCCTGGAGCAGGACGGGATAGGACCAGCCGTCGAGCAGGATGTGGTGGTTGGTGAGCGCCAGCAGGTGGCGGTCGGTGCCGATACGGATCAGGGTGAAGCGGAGCAGCGGGGGCTCGGTGGGGTCGAACCGATGGTTTCGCTCCTCGTCGAGCACGCGCTCGCATGCGGCGCGGCGCTCGGCCTGGGCTTCGGTTTCGGTTTCGGCTTGAGCTTCGGTTTCAGCTTCGGCTTCGGCGGTCCCGGTGAGGTCGATCTCCTCCCACGGCAGTTCGATCTCGCGGGGGATGACCTGGACGGGCTGGTCCATCCCCTCGTACAGGAAGGCGGCGCGGAGGTTCTGGTGGCGGTCCAGAAGTGTTTCGGCCGCCGCCCGGAGCGCGGCAGGGCGCAGATGCCCCTCCAGTCGGAGGACGATCTGGACGGTGTACCCGTCGCCACCGCTCCCGGCGTGGGCGGCGTGGCCGGCCTGGACGTCATGCACAGCGTGGAAGAGCAGCCCTTCCTGCAGGGGCGACAGCGGCAAGACGTCGAGCAGTCCTGACTGTGTCATCGCTTCTTCCTCCACGCTGCCTCGAGTCGGTCGATCTGGTCCTGGTTGAGGTTCACCAGGGGGAGGTCGGAGGGGGTGCGGCCGCCGGCGTCCGGGCGTTCGGCATGCGCCGTGATGGCCTTCAGCACGGTGAACCAGGTCTGTGCGAGGTCGCTCACCTCCTCCTCGGTGAGCAGCCCACGGGCCCAGGACCAGTGCGCCACGAGGCACGGGCCGCCGGGGCCGTCGTACGTGACGGCGTTCAGCTCCAGGGCGTAGGGCAGCGGGGCGTCGGCGTCCGCGCCCGCCATGAGCGGCCCGCTCGTGCCGTCCCCGGCGGGTGTCCACGGTGCCGCGCCGCGCGGTGCGGCGATGCGGCCGAGGTAGTTGAACCGGATGTCGGGGGTCGGGAGCGCGGCGAGGCGGGGCCGGGTGCGGGGGTTGAGGTAGCGCAGAAGCCCGTAGCCGAGTCCCTGGCCGGGGAGAGCCCGCAGTTGCTCCTTGACGCGCTTGACCGCACGGCCGAGCGCCGGGCCGCCACGCCGGAACTCCTCCTGGTCCACGCGGCCCGGTTCCAGCCGGACGGGATAGAGGGCGGTGAACCATCCGACGGTGCGCGAGAGGTCCACCTCCTCGGCCAGGGGGTGTGACCGGCCGTGTCCTTCGACGTCCACCACCATGGGCCCACCGGCGGTGCCCCGGCCATGGCGCTCCCGCCATGTGTCGAGGGCCACGGCGAACGCGGCGAGCAGCACATCGTGCACACCCGCGTGGAACGCCCCGGGCACTCGGGTCAGCAACGGCTCGGTGTGCTCACCGGGCATGGGCAACGCCATGTTTCCGGCGGTCCCGAAGGTGTCGCGGTCGCCGCCGGTCCGCCCCGCCACCACGGGCCGTACATCGGCCAGAACCTCCTCCCAGTGGCGCAGCTCCCGATCCCGGGCCTCCGTGTCCGCCTCGGCGGCCAGCAGTGCGGACCAGCGGCGGAACGACGTGCCGACGCGTTGCCACTCCACCGGCCGTTCCGCCGTCACCGCCGCCCAGGCGGCAGCCAGGTCCGGCAGCAGAACGCGCCATGAGACACCGTCGACCGCCAGGTGGTGGATGACCAGCAGGAGCCGCCCCGGATGCCGAGGCCCGGCGTCGAAGTGCACCGCCTGCCACATCACCCCGGCCCTCGGGTCGAGGCGGGTGCGGGCGGCGGTGAACTGCTCGGCCAGGAGGGTTTCCGGGGGGTGGCCGTCCGTGGTCTCGATACGGCGCAGTCGCTGCGCGGCCCGTACCGTTCCCGCCGCTGTCACCTCGGGCGACCATGCCCCCTCGGGGCGGTCCGCCAACCGCAGCCGCAGCGCGTCGTGGTGGTCGGTCAGGGCCTGCAGTACGTCCGCGAGCTGTGGGGTATCGGCTCCGGCGGGTGTGGTCATCAGCATTGCCTGGCAGAACCCGTCGACCGGACCGCCCTGCTCACGGAGCCACTCCATGATGGGGGTCGGTGTCACCTCGCCGATCGGGACATCGGCCGCCTGGTCACCGGCCGAGCCAGTCGCGGGCGTCACCGTGTGCGCCAGCCGGGCCACCGTCTTGTGGGCGAACACATCGGCCGGAGTGATGACCAGCCCAGCCGCTCTGGCCCGGCTGACCAGCTGGATGGTGGAGATGCTGTCCCCGCCGAGGTCGTAGAAGCCGTCCTCGGCCCCCACTCGCTCCAGGCCCAGCACCTCGGCGTACAAACGGCACAGCGTCCGTTCCACAGCCGTACGTGGCTCACGACCCGAACCAGACCCCCGGACCTCCGGCACCGGCAGGGCCCGCCGGTCCAGCTTGCCGTTCGCCGTCACCGGCAGCCGATCCAGCACCACCCACGCCCCCGGCACCATGAACTCCGGCAACCGCCCCCGCACAAACTCCCGCACCACCCCCACATCACACCCGGC
>NZ_JBHYVB010000341.1:822-7623 GCF_042750115.1 Streptomyces sp. NPDC059455 | reverse complement strand
GTGCCGGACACCGCCCGGCGGCTGCGCCCGAGCGGGCCGGGCGGTCCTGGCGGGCCGGGCGGTTCTGGCGGACCGGGCGAGCCGGGCGGTTCTGGCGGACCGGGCGAGCCGGGCGGTTCTGGCGGACCGGGCGGTCCTGGCGCCCCGGACGGGCTCGTCGTGCTGACCTTCGCCGCGCTGCTGGCGCTCGTCGTGGCCGATCTGTCCGGGATGAGCAAGGCCGAGACGGAGCGGATCTGGCTTCCCTTCCTCGTCTGGCTGCTGCCGACCACCGCGCTCCTGCCCGCCCGTGATCGCCGCCGATGGCTCTTGGTCCAGGCCTGCCTCTCACTGCTCGTCAACCACCTGCTTTTGACCGGTTGGTGAGGATGACTGATGTGAAGGGCACGTGATACTTCTGTGATACTGAGGGGGACGTACATCTGTACTGTTGCCAGGGGGCGGGACCCGTGAAGGCGCTGGAGATCGTGAAAGCGTTGAAGGCTTTAAGTGCGAGGAACGCCTATGGCGTGGCCGCGCCCTTAGGCGCGCTGACGGCCGTGGCCGTCGTGGTGGCGCTGCTGATAGCCCTGACCTCGCCGGGGGACGCGGGGGGCGCGCAGGACGGGGACCTCCCCGCCGCCGCGGCGTCCCCCAAGTCGGACCGGGTCCCCAGGGAGCCCAAGAAGGAAGACAAGTACGCACATTGGGACGGCAAGGACAAGGTGCTCGGGGACGGCTCGACGTCCTACACCGGACCGCAGCCGCATCAGCTCAAGCCCGAGAAGCTCAAACCGGGTGAGAAGCCGCCGCAGTTCGTGGTCTTCTCCTGGGACGGCGCGCTGGAGAACGACGACCATCTCTTCTCCCGCTTCCGCGAGGTGGCCAAGGAGACCAACGCCACCATGACGTTCTTCCTGAGCGGGATGTATCTGCTGCCCAAGTCGAAGAGCGACCTCTATCGGCCGCCGCAGCACAAGCCGGGCTCGGCCGCCATATCCTTCCCCACCGACGAGCACATCAGGGAGACCCTGGAGCAGCTGCGCGGGGCCTGGCTGGACGGCAATGAGATCGGCTCCCACTTCAACGGCCATTTCTGCGGCGCCAAGGGCGGGGAGGACTGGTCCACCGAGGAGTGGAAGAGCGAAACGGAGCAGGCGTATTCGTTCGTGAAGCAGTGGAAGACGAACACCGGCTTCACCGACATCAAACCGCTGCCGTTCGACTATGACGTGGAGCTGGTGGGCGGGCGGGCGCCGTGCCTGGAGGGTCAGAAGACGCTGATTCCGGCGATCAAGTCCCTCGGCTGGCGCTATGACGCAAGTTCCCCGGGCGACTTCCAGCTCTGGCCGTCCAAGATCGATGGAATCTGGAACTTCCCGCTGCAGCTGGTGCCGTATCCGGAGAGCGAGAAGCAGGTCCTCTCGATGGACTTCAACTTCCTCTTCAACCAGTCCGGTGACAGCACCGAGGGCGATCCGGGGAAATACGCGGAGTGGGAGCGGCTGACCCGTCAGGGATATCTGAACGGCTTCGAGCGGGCCTACAACGGCAGCCGGGCGCCGCTGTTCATCGGCAATCACTTCGAGACCTGGAACGGCGGCATCTATATGCAGGCCATCGAGGACGTGATGAGGAACGTCTGCCGCCGCGACGGAGTGCGGTGCGTGTCGTTCAAGCAGCTCGCCGACTGGCTGGACGCCCAGGACCCGAAGGTCCTGGCGAAGCTGCGGATGCTGGACCCGGCGGAATCGCCGGATTGGTCCACGTACACCAAGAGCAAGTAAGCGGTCCCGTTGCGGGGCCCTTTCCGCCGATACGGCTCATGCCGATACGGCTCATGCCAATGCGACTCGTGCCGAGGCGGCTCACGCCCGGGTAGCGCATTCCGCCAGTGCGGCTCGCGCCGGGGCGGCTCATTCCGCCGCCCCGTCCGTCATATAGCTCTTCCAGATGTCCATGGGGTAGGTGTCGCCCGAAGTATCGGTGCCTCCCCCGCCCATTCCCTTGAGCGGCATCAGCTCCTGCGACTTCGGATCCACCCGGGACAGCGAGACCGCCGTCGAGAGCTTCTTGGTGTACCCGACGAACCAGGCGGAGGTGCCGTCCTGCGCCGTGCCGCCCTTACCGGCCACCTCGCCACCGCCCACGGCGGCCTCGCGCGCCGAGCCGTCCGGGCTCTGGACCGCGCCGCGCAGCGCGTCGTCCACCTGCGCCGCGACCGCCGCGCTGAAGGCCCGCTTGGCGCGGTCCTTGCGCAGCTCGACCTTCTGCCCGCCGTGGGTGAGCCCGCCCACCGAGTACGGCGCGTAGTGCGTGCCATCGGCCGCGAACGTCCCGTAGGCGCTGGCCATACGGATCGAACTGGGCGTCGCGGTGCCGAGCGAGAACGCGGGCACCCGCGCGCCGAAGCTGCTGGGCAGCAGCCCCGCGTCGATGGACGCCCGACGGACCCGGTCCAGGCCGACGTCCATGCCCAGCTGGATCATCGGGGTGTTGATGGACCGCACGATCGCCTGGCGCAGCGGGACCTGCCCATAGGAGGCGTCGCCGTCATTGGTGGCCCGCACGATCTTGCCGCCGCGGTCCCAGTACGGGCCCTCGGGCGTATGCACCGCGATCTTGTTGTCACCGTCGTAGAGCGTCGAAGGCGTCACCGGCGTCCGCACCCCGTTGCGCTCCAGCAGGACGCCGTCGCGCAGCGCCGCGGCGTAGACGAAGGGGGTGAAGGAGGTGCCGGCCGGGACGGTGGAGGCGTTCGCGTCGTTGAATCCCTGCTCCAGATAGCCGGGGCCGCCGTACAGCGCGCGTATGGCGCCCCCCGGGGCCACGGACGCGGCGCCTATGCGCACATGGCGGTCCTCGGGGCGCTCCTCGGGGTCGAGGTTGTCCCGGGTCTTCTTCACCGCCTTGGCGAGCGCCTGGACCTTCGGCTTCTCGAAGGTGGTGTGGATCTGATAGCCGCCCAGGTCGAAATCGGCGTCGGATATGTCGGTGTGGGAGCTGACATACGCCTTGGCCGTCTCCACCAGATAGCCCACCTGGCCGGTGAGCCCCACCGGCCTGGGCGGCGCCTTGGGCTCGGGGAACGTCGTATAGCGCGCCCGCTCGGACTTGGACAGCTTTCCGATGTCCACCATCCGGTCCAGCACCCACTTCCAGCGGTCGACGGCCCGCTTGTGATTCTTGGCGCTGAGCGTCGGATCGAAGGTCCCGGCGCCCTTGAGCAGCGAGGCGAGCAACGCGCCCTCGCTCGCGTTGAGTTCCGAGACGTCCTTGCCGTAGTACGCGTACGCCGCCCGCTGAATGCCGTAACTGCCGCGCCCGAACCAGCTGGTGTTCAGATAGCGCTGGAGGATCTCCCGCTTGCTCATCCGGTCATCCAGCTTGATGGCCATGAACATCTCGGTGAGCTTGCGGGAGAAGGTCTGGCGCTGATTCAGATAGGCGTTCTTCACATACTGCTGGGTGATGGTCGAGCCGCCCTGCGTCTCACCACCCGTCACCATCCGCGTCACGGCGCGCATCAGCCCGCTCGGGGACACCCCGCTGTCGGTGTAGAAACTGGCGTTCTCGGCGGCGAGCACCGCCCACTGGACCTCTTCCGGCACCTTGCCCAGCGGCACTTCCTGCCGGTTGACCGGGCCGGTGCGGGCCATCTCGGTGCCGTCGGCCCAGTAGTAGACGTTGTCCTGCTGGGTGGCGAAGTCGTTGAGGTTCTTCGGGATGTCGGTCTGCATATACAGAAAGCTCAGCAAACCGGTCAGACTGCCGAGGCAGAACACGAAGAGCAGGGCGATCTGACGCCACGACGGCAGCCATCGCGTCGCACCGCGCCGCCCGGCCCGGGGATAGTCCAGCCGGATCCGCGCGGCCGCCCAGCGGCGCAGCCGCATCCCCCGGGTCCTCGAGGGCGGCTTACGGCGATGCTTGCGGTGCTTCCCCATGGCGTTGTCGCTGCTGCCCAGCACGTGTTTCCCCCACGCTCGCTCCGCGCGCGGGCGCGGCACAAAGGTGTGATCTTCCATCCCCCCAGACCAGACCGATCCTATTTTCCCTTCTGAACATCTGTCGCCACAGGGCACCAATTTTTTGTAACAGTGACCATATTCAGGGACTCCACCCACCCGGTGACCTTTCGCACCGCCCGGGTCCGCCCGGGTCCGCCCCTGGTCACCGCCCGGACCACCACCGCCACCGCCCGGACCGCCACCGCCCGATGGTCCGGCGCATGACCCCGAGGGCGTCCCCGCCGTGACACCCCGAAGCTCAAATGAACCTCTGAACCATGCGGCCGGGGGATTCGTCCTCCCTGTATGGGGTCATGACCCCGGCACGCGAGAAACACCGCGGGGGACGCGGTACGGAACGAGGAGGGGGAGCCATGGTGCGCCTCGGTACCGGAATCGGCTGGCGACCGGAGATCGCCGATGACATCGCGCGGCTGCCCGGCATCGACTGGGTGGAGGTGGTGGCGGAGAACATCTGCCCCGACCATGTGCCGGACGCGCTCCGGCGGCTGCGCGAGCGCGGGACCACGGTGGTCCCGCACGGGGTGTCGCTCGGCCTCGGGGGAGCCGAGCGGCCCGACCCCGGCCGCCTGCGGGCGCTGGCCGAGCGGGCCGAGGCGCTGGGCTCGCCGCTGGTCACCGAGCACATCGCGTTCGTCAGGGCCGGGGGGCCGCTGACCGCGTCACCGGCCATGGAGGCCGGGCATCTGCTGCCGGTGCCCCGGACCCGTGACGCGCTGGACGTGCTGTGCGAGAACGTGCGCATCGCGCAGGACGCGCTGCCGGTGCCGCTCGCGGTGGAGAACATCGCGGCGCTGATCTCCTGGCCCGGCGAGGAGATGACGGAGGGCCAGTTCCTGGCCGAGCTCGTGGAGCGCACGGGGGTGCGGCTGCTCATCGACGTGGCCAATCTGCACACCAACCACGTCAACCGGGGCGAGGACCCGGCCAAGGCGCTGGACGAGCTGCCCACCTCGGCGATCGCCTACGTCCATGTGGCGGGCGGGGTGGAGCGGGACGGGGTGTGGCACGACAGCCACGCCCACCCGGTGACCCAGCCGGTGCTGGACGTGCTCGCCAAGCTGTGCGCCCGCACGACACCGCCCGGGGTGCTGCTGGAGCGCGACGAGGACTTCCCGGCGGCGGAGGAGCTCGCGGGCGAACTGGACGCGATCCGCGCGGTGACGGCGGCGGGGGTCAGAAGCGGGGGCGGGGGCGCCGAGGCTCCGGTGAGGGCCGGGGGCGGGGGCGCCGAGGCTCCCATGGGGGAGTCCGCCGCGCCCGAGGCTTCGGTGAGGACGTCCGCCGCGCCCGATGCGCCCGTGCCCGACGCGCCCGTACCGGACGCCGCCCGGGAGCGGCTGGCGCTCGCCCAGACCGCGCTGCTGTCCGCGCTGGTCGGGGGCACCCCGCCGCCCGAGGGCTTCGACCGGCGGCGGCTGCGGGTGCAGAGCGCGGCGCTGACCGCCAAGCGGGAGTCCGTGATCGCCAAGGTGGCCCCGGAACTGCCCGAGATCCTGGGCACCGGCTACCGCTCGGCGTTCGCGCGGTACGCCGACGGCCGCCCGATGACCGGCGGCTACCGCCGCGACGCGATGTCGTTCGCCGAGCATCTGCTGGCGGACGGCCGGCCCGACGACGCGGCCGCCCGGCGCCGGCTGACGCTGTGGTGGCAGGAGCGGTCCGGGCCCGCGCCCCTGGCGTCCCATCCGGCGGCGCGGCTGGCCCGCCGGGTCCGGCTCGCGCTGAGCGGGGGGCGGTGAGCGGCATGGGCGCGATCGTGAGCCTGATCTATCTGGCGGTCGCCGTGTCGTCGGTGGTGCTCATCACGGGTACGGTCCGGTCCCGGCGCAGGGAGGTCTCGAGGCCGGTGTACGCCCAGGCGCACGACCTGCTGGAGGCCGCGTTCCTGGCGGGCGGGCCGGGGCGGGTGGCGGACACCGTGATCAGCGCGATGTACGCGGACGGGCGACTGGCGATCGGCGACCCCGGCGTGGTCTCGGTACGACAGCCGGTCGCGCGCGGCCCGGTCGAGGAGGAGCTGCTGCGGCTGTGCGCCATCTCCCCGCACGGCGGCCTGAAGTGGCTGCGCCGGGAGCTGATGCGCAGTCCGGTGGTGCAGGCGATCGGCGACCAGCTGGCGGGGCGCGGGCTGATGGTGCGGCCGGACGCCCTCCGGTTCTGGCACCGGCTGGCACGGCTCCAGGTCGGGCTCTGCTTCGCGGGCACGTTCCTGGGCATCGCGATGGCCATCAACATCACGGACAGCGACGAACTTCCGCTGATCCTCAAGATCGCCCCCGCGCTGTTCGCCGGCTTCCTCGTGGGCGGGATCTGTGCCGGTGCGGGCAAGCGCCGACTGACCGCCGCCGGGCAGCGGGCGCTGACGACGTACCGGAGGGACTCGGGGGTCGGCATACGGCGCGCCCGGTCCGTCGGCCACCCGGCGACGGTCCCCCTGATAGTCGTCGTCGCGCTGACCGGTGCGGCCGCCCTGACGGATGATCCGCTGCTGCGAGCCCAACTGCTGGATGCGCAAAAGGTGCCCGCCACTTCGGGTTCGTCGGGACCGACGGGAGCGTCGGACTCCGGTGGCGGATCGTGGTGCGGAGGAGGAGGCGGCGGCGGTGGCGGTTCCGGCTGCGGAGGCTCCTCATGCGGTGGCTCATCCTGCGGCGGAGGCGGCGGCGGTTCGGGCTGCGGTGGGGGCGGCGGCTGCGGAGGGGGCGGGGGCGGCGGCTGCGGAGGCGGCGGCTGAGCCGCCCCGCCCGAGGGCCGCGCCGCGGCCCGGTGGCCCCGCGCGGGCGGCGCG